>JAUVPY010000085.1 GCA_030598425.1 Anaerolineae bacterium | reverse complement strand
GTCCGCTTGTCCTCGGCGGGCACCTCCATGATTTCGCGCGCGTAGTTTTCGCTAACGGCGTTGATGAAACCCGCGTAGGCCCCGCCAACTACGAAGGGGTATACGCCGCCGCTGTGTAGACCTTCCTCGATGACGTCGGGAGGAAGTTCGGTGATCGCCCGCGCGAAGGGGATGTCAAAGACCTCTTGATTGTAGCCATGTCCGGCGTTGTGGATGGTGATCCCCGCGCCCGTCTGGGCAAAGTAGTCCCGATAGCGGGGGAGGGTACGCATCATGGCGGGCATCAACGCGGTGTGGGCGTCTTGACAGTGGATTACGTCAGGGCGCACACCCAAATGTTGGATCAACTCCAGGGCTGCCTTTTGTAGGGTGACGTTCATCTCGAAGAAGTCGTGATAGCCCGAGCCAGCCAGCTCAGGATCCCCGGCCAGGGCTGCCTCAGCCGGGGTATAGGTGTAAATACCTTGCTTTTGGGCGTAACTAGGGGTATCGACGAGGTAGATGGTGGCGCCGACCACCTCGGTCTGGTAAATGTGAGCTCGAACCGTTCGCTCTTCGAATTCATAGTCCATGGCGAGGGCAAGTTCGATGTTCGAGTCTGCCAGGCTGTGCAGATCGCGGTCCACGCGTGAATAAAGGGGCATGACCAGCGTGGCCTGTATACCACGGCGGGCGATGGCCGCCAATAATTGGCGCGTTACATCTTTTACACCCCCCACGCCGGCCACGCCGGCCAACTCCCGGCTGACCATCCAGACGTTAGTGATTGGCGCTGCTGCGTCCATATTTATCGTTTGCGGGGGACGATGATCCAGATAATCGCGTAAGGTATTATACCCGGCAGGCCGCCCGGCAGCAGTAGGATCAAGAAGAGCAGGCGAAACCACCAGGGGTTAATACCAAAAAAGGCTCCAAATCCGCCGCAAACCCCTCCAATAATGCCATTCTGTCGTCTTAACTTGTTCTCTTGTCCTGACATGTTTGTCTCCTATCCAAATGATGCATCACCCAATCGGTTCAATGCTACTATCATCTGCGATTTTGCACTGTATCCTTCTACCTCACCGCCCACCAACATCAACGTACCGCCATCATCTATATTACGTATGGATCGTCGCTTGGGTTTCCTGCTTTGCACAGGAATCTATGTGTTGACGTCTTCTCACCCTTCTGCACTAAACATCATAGAGAGATGTTCCATCGGCTCGGTTATTCCCACGCGCTCATCTCGTCCAAGACGGCTTTGTCCTCGTCGGTGAGCTGCGCCGACAGCGCACCCATCGTAGCATCTAGCTGGGTGGTGGTGTTGGCCCCGATGATGGGCGAAGTGATCACCGAGTTGGCCAGCAACCAGGCAATGGCCACCTGGGCTACCGTCGCGTTGTGTGCTTTCCCAATCTCTTCCAGCTTTTCAACCACGGCAAAGTTGCGATCGGTCATGTGGCGTTGGACGTTGCCGCTGCTGGCGCCGCGCGACTTCTCAGGGGGTGATTCCCCTTTGCGATACTTGCCGGTAAGAAAACCCCCTCCCAGCGGGCTGTATGGGATCACCCCTAGACCTTGGTCCTGGCACAAAGCCATCAGTTCGCGCTCGAACTCGGCGCGGTGAACCAGGCTGTAATGGGGTTGCAGGCAGTCATAGCGGGCCAGGCCCAACTCGTCGCTGACCCACAGGGTTTTAGTCAAAAGCCAGGCCGGGTGATTGGACGCTCCCAGGTAGCGCACCTTGCCTTGACGAACCAGATCGTCGAGGGCACGCAGCGTTTCGTCCAGTGGGGTCTCCTCATCAGGCCAGTGGGTCTGGTAGAGGTCGACGTAATCGGTGTTCAGACGGCGCAGACTGTCCTCCACCGCTTTCATAATGTGCGACCGGCTGAGCCCCTCACCGTTGGGGCCATCCCACATACGTCCCCGGACTTTGGTGGCAATTACTAATTGGTGACGAGGGATATCTCTGTGCGCCAACCATTCACCGATCCACGTCTCAGCCACGCCACCTGGATTGCCCTCGGCCCAAGAGGAGTAAACGTCAGCCGTGTCAACAAAGTTCCCTCCCGCCTCGACAAAGGCGTCCAGCACGGCAAAGGAATCCTCTTTGCTGCTGGTCCACCCCATCGTCATAGTCCCCAGGCAAAGGGCCGATACTTTCAGGCCCGTACGCCCTAAATTCCGATACTCCATGGCTTGCCTCCTCAATTCGGGACAGGCTGGAAGGTTGACACTAACGGTTCACCAATTTACCAATCTTCCAGCCTACCAATCTTCCAACCCTTTTAAGTCATCTTGACCACAATGTCGGCGATGATGTTACCAGCCTCATCACCACGGTCGGCGGCGTTGCTTAGATGACGATACACCTCCCGCATCTTCAGCATCTCCACCACGTGCTCCACGTCCTGGGGACCGCTGAATAAGTCAGCTATCGCTTCGCGGTACACGTGTTCCACCCGGTTCTCTAGCGCCTTGGCCCGCTGGGCGTGGTCACTGGCCACACGCGGATGGTCCTCGAGACGCTGCACCCCCAGGTGAATCTCATAAGCGGCGTCGCGCAGCAGCGAGGCGATGCGTCGCGTATAGGTTGTGGGCGCTACGTCTAGGATTTCCATCTCATCCACTGTGGTGTTAGCATAATCTACCATGTCGTCGATCGCTCGAGACAGGGCGAAGATGTCCTCACGATCAATGGGGGTGATGAAGGTGCGCAGTAACTCGTCGATGAGAATACGACGCACTTCGTCGGCCTCTTTCTCAGTCATCATGATCTCTTGAGCGACCGACGGATTGTGCTCGTCCATATAGGCCTTGAGCTGTTCCATGCCTTTGAGTGTCAGAGAAGCTTGGTCTAGCAACAGCTTGATGAAGTTGCTCTGGCGCGGCTTGAAGAGATTACGGATGTTCATTGACCTTTCCTGTAGATGCCGCATCAAGATCCCCATAGATGCCGCGATACTGGGGTGGCAGCGTGCCCGCCAATTGGTACATTGCTTCATCGGTCATGGTTCGGAGCAATGGGCGGCGCAGCGGCTCAGCGCCGGGGTTCAGTCGGAATGGCTTGCCAATAGAAATGCGGACGGGCACACGGCGCACGCGTCGCCAGTAGCGGCCCGAATCCTGGGTGCCGGTGATGCCCACCGGGATGATTGACGCATCGGTGCGAGCAGCGATGAAGGCCATCCCCTCTTTACCTTGTTGCAGACCGTAGGTTGGGCTGCGAGTGCCCTCAGGTGCCATCAACAGCGCCCCACCCTCCTGGAGCACTTGTAGTGACTGACGCAGGGCACGTGTGTCAACCTGACCACGCTGAATCGGAATCGCGCCGTAGGCTTGCGTTAGAAAGCCGATTAAGGGAATATCAAACACCTCGATCTTGGCCATAGCTGTCACTGGTCTGGGGAAGATACCGACGACGATGAATGGGTCTAAGGCATCAATGTGATTGATCATCAGAATGAGAGGTCCCGTTGGCGGCACATGCTCTCTTCCAGAAACCTCAAGTTTGAGCAACAAGAAATACAGCACGTGCAGCAAAGCGTTTATTAGCTTCCGTCGCATTTCTCGTCCTTTTTGCCAAGGCCTGACAGGTTCTTAAGAACTGGCAGGTTCAAAATCACCCAGCAAACGTTCGATGCGATCCATCACCTCATTAATATCCAATCCATCGGTGTCAATGATGATGGCGTCGTCGGCCCGGCGGAGCGGAGCGTAGTCCCGATGGCTGTCGATCTGGTCACGCTGACGCATCGAGGTTAATATCTCCTCGTAGGTTACGCTCTCGCCCCGGGCCTGGCGTTCCTGGTAGCGGCGGCGTGCCCGTTCTTCGACCGAGGCTTGGATGTAGAGCTTCAGATCAGCGTCAGGCACCACGACTGTGCCGATGTCGCGTCCCACCATCACCATGCGGCCATTGGCCGCAATTTGTCGCTGCTGTTGGGTGAGCGCCCGCCGCACGCCGCGATAGGCCGCAACTGGGGACACGGCGGCATCCACCTCCGGCTGACGAATGGCCCATGTCACGTCCTGTCCGTCGGCGTAAACCGTGTATTGCCGCCCGTCGCCCTGGGTAGGCGGTGTCACCCCGATCACCAGCGATTCGGCTAATTCCGTCACCTCCGCCTCATCCTCAATCGATACTCCCCCCTGAAGAGCGGCCCAGGTCACCGCCCGATACATAACACCCGTGTCAAAGTACGTATAACCTAGCTGCCGGGCAAGCTTGCTTCCTATTGTGCTCTTGCCCGACGCTGCTGCGCCATCAATTGCAATTACAGATGGTCGGTTCAATGAATTACCTCTTGCGTGTTGCGGATTTGTTCCTTTGGCGTTTGAGGCCCTGGAGTTGCGCGACCTCTCGGTCATCTAATGGTCGCCATTGCCCTGGGTTCAGATCTCCCAAGTGGATAGGACCGATACGCACCCGGACCAACCTGCGAACTGGGTGCCCAAGCTTGGTTGCCACGCGCCTGATCTGCCGCTTACGGCCCTCCCGCAACACGACACGCAATTGGGTGTGGTCCTTCTTGCGGCTGAAAACGGAGATTTCGGCCGGTGCAGTTCGTCCGTCGTCCAAATAGACGCCCTGTCGCCATCGCTCGAGTCTCTTATTCGCCGGATGGCCTTCTACGTCAACGCGGTATTCCTTGGGGTGTTCATAACGTGGATGCGTGAGTAGGTTGGCCAGCTCGCCGTCGTTGGTGAGTAGGATCAGCCCTTCGCTGCGCAAGTCCAAACGACCCACCGGGTAGAGGCGGCCTGGAAGCGATACCAGGTCGCGCACCGTGCGAAAACGGCCTGAGTCGTCCCGCTCGGCGGAGAGAACCCCCTGGGGTTTGTAGAGGGCGATGTAAATGAACGAGCGGGGCGCCTGCACCGACCGTCCATCCACCGTGATCTGATCCCGTTCCGGGTCAGCCCGCTGGCCCAGTTCAGCTACCCGCCCGTTGACAAAAACCCGCCCCTGGCGGATCAGGTCCTCGCAGCCTCGGCGGGAGCCAAAGCCAGCGCGAGCCAGCACCTTTTGCAGCCGCTCGCCCCCTTGTGACATCACCGAAGCCCTTGCTCTGACGCCCCTTTATGCAGCGCGGCAACACCTGCCGCCACCAGCAGGACCACCAGCCCAAAAGCCAGCCAGCCGGTTCCGAGACCGGCGTTTCCTCCAGTGACAGGCAGTTCGCTGGGGAGCTTCGTCGTGGGTGTGGTCAGCGCTGAATCGGTAGGCGTGGCGTCAATCGTCGTAGGGGTCGTACCGGGGGTACCTCTGATTTCGCCGTCGGTCACCGCAGTGGATGTAGCGGCAACATCGGTGGGTGTGCCCTCGGCAATGGTCATCGCAGGCGCAGTACCGGCAGCGCCAGGCGTTCCAAAACCGGTTTCTTCGTCAGGTGGCGCACCTGGTGTCCCAGTGCCAACGTCGGCGGGTGTGCCTTCGGCAACGGCCATCGCGGTCGCTGTACCGGCAGCACCAGCCCCTTCGCTGGGTGGTGTACCAGGGGTGCCGCCGCTAACCGCGGTGGGTGTGCCCTCGGCAACGGCCATCGCGGTCGCTGTGGCGGCAGCACCAACCCCTTCGCCGGGTGGTGTGCCGGGCGTACCACCGCCAACGCCAGAAGGTGCGCCCTCAACACCGGGCGCGGCCGTATCAGTGCCCACGACACCCGGCGTTCCACTGCCAATCCCTTCACCAGGCGGTGTGCCAGGCGTCCCTCTCCCAGCATCACTGGGTGCGTCGACGGCACCAGTCGCGGTAGGCGTCGAACCCGCGACACCAGGTGTCCCGCCGCCCACGCCACCGGGTGCGCCCTCGGAATCAATTGCGATGGTTGTTTCCGGTGTCACATCACCTTCCTCTTCGGCGGGTTGTGCTCTGGACGTGCCGTCATCAGTTCCGCGGGGTATCTCCTCTGTGGAGACCGGCGTTGGGCTACTGATTTTTTGGGCGGTGGCTTGACCGGTGGGGCTTGTCTCAAGGGGCGGTGCCGGTGTCAGGGTGGCGGTAGTTCGGGCCACTGCTGTCGGTGAGGGAGCAGTCGGTTCTGGTAACCGAGAATATACTGCTGTCCCCAGTGCCAGGATGGAAAACAACACAATGAGGACTCGGCGCTTTTTCTTTTTGATCTCCTCTTCAAGCGGGTCCCATCCAGCCACTATTGCTCCCGTTGCGCCCAGTCGCGGGCTTGTTCGATCCAGGATTCGACGTCGACACGCTGCCAGTTCTTGACATCCAGCATGCGCCGTAGCTGATCAGGATCGGCTGTGGACAGTTGTTTAAGAGTGCTAACCCCGGCGTCGCGTAGCTTCCACTGGTAGACCGAGCCGATGCCCTTGATGACCGTCAGGTCATCCGGGTGCGTCCGTTGGTAGACGTCGAACTCACCCTGGAGGGCATCTAATCTGCCATCGGACGCCTCAATCTGCTCGCGCAGTTCACGCAACTCTTCGTCGCGCTGTCGCAGGAAGTCGGCTAGAGTCTGCGAGGCCATGTCGTGGCTTCCCTCGCCCTCACCGCCGGTATCAGGCGCCAACCTGACATCTGTCCGTCCACCCATTTGTCGCCGCAACTCTCGGTTCTTGCGGTATGCCTCGTCAATAAGCCACTCGACGACGAAGCCGATGACAGCTCCGGCGACGACCAGGAGGACGCCGACGAAGAGGCCTGTCGTAGCACCTATGTTGAAAGCCCAAGTGACGATGAAACCAATAACCAGCCCCAAGGCTATCAGTGCTAATCCGAGAATGACTGTCATAGTAGCTCCTCCTTAACGACTATCCAGGCGTGTGTAAGTAGCTCCAAATGGGATGGCGACCACGGGCCGTTACGCATCATCGTTTCATTCTGATTCAGGCGGGGGGGCGGAATCTGGTGACTGATGACCGTCCGCCGCCTCGGCTTCCGTCTCGATTGGGTGGTCATCCTCCTCGATTTCCAAAGGGGGCAGTGCGTCCAAGGAGTCAAGTCCAAAGTACTGGAGGAACTCAAAGGTGGTGGCGAATAGGACCGGGTGTCCGACGGTCTCCAGGCGTCCCACCTCTTCAATGAGTCCCTTGCTCATCAGCGTACGCAGGACCCCGTCGCTGCTGACTCCGCGAATCGCCTCAATCTGTGGCCGAATGACGGGCTGCTTGTAAGCTATGATGGCCAGGGTCTCTATTGCAGCCGCCGATAGTCTGCCAGAAAGCGAAAGGCCCAGGAAGCGTTCTATGTAAGGCGCTGCCTGGGGGGCGCTGACGAGTTGTACGCGGTTGCCTTTGCGTTGCAGCCGCACACCACGCGTGGCGTAGTCTTCGGCCAGTGATTGCAGCGTTTTTTCGATGTCTCGTGGCTCGCACTCCGCCGCTTCGGCAAGCTGGCTTACCGGCACGGGAGCATCGGCTACAAATAGTAGACTTTCGACGATTGCCGTCAGGGTGAGCGGCTCTGAGTCACTGTATCCTGTTGTCATCTATCTCGTTCAGTGTTATAATGGTTGCCCACTTGGGCGATCCATCCAATTGCTTACACATCCCCAGCTCCAAAAGGTGGAGAAAGGAGAAAGCCGTTGCCCAGCGGAGACGAACCGCTCTCTCTGTTGTAAGTCTGTCCATCATCGTGGCCAGCCTGGCGTGTGCCCCTGGAAATCCCGGCGACATACCTTCTCCACCTGGCGGTCAAATCCCCATCTCGCAAGAGGCAGCCGACCGATTAAAAGAGAACTTCAATCGTGAAATGCAAGAAGCGAGCACAGGCGAAGAGTTTCGGCTGTTTGTCACTAACGAAGAGATCACCGCACTGGTGGCGCTCACCCTCCAGGACACCGGTAGTGTTCCTCTATCTGATCCTCAAGTTTGGTTCACAGCCGGCAGCGTCTATATGACAGGTACCTTCAGCCCGTTTTGGCCGTTCAAGTTCCAATCGCTAATTGTCACCACCGCCGTGGTGAACGACGGTCAAATAGAGGTAGAAGTTGAAAGAGCGCAGATGGGACCGTTTCCCTTCCCTCGCCAGGTGTTGGAATCCGCCTCCGAGTCGATCAACGAGACCCTGGAGGAGATGCAGCTCGACCTGGAAATCACGGCGCTGGAGATTTTGGAGGGCGAGCTACAACTGGCGGGGACACGCCGCGAACCACAATGAGGCTATTGCTTCGCTACTCCACAATTGTGCTACTTTGCAGGGCTGTCCCTTTGGGATAAGGGGCATGCTGGATTACCACCCGCACCGTGTCGAGTTTCAGCCCCATACGATTTTCGATGATGTCTTTGGTCAGCTCCTGAACCTCTTCCGTCTTCATTGGGACTTCGATTTCGGGGCTGGTTTCTAACTCCAGATCCACTATCACCCCTTTGCGCCCAGAGCCAATTGTCGGCTTCACCTTGATGACATCCGCAAGCTGATAAATATTTTATTCGAGACGGCTGGCAATCGTATAGTTCGTCAGCTCGGCCTCGCCCCCGCTCACTTTTTGCACATTGATCGTCTTTTTACGTGGCC
>JAUVPY010000419.1 GCA_030598425.1 Anaerolineae bacterium | reverse complement strand
CGTGCGGTCTGATCGCCGCCGACACTCTTGACCTGGGGTTGCAGGTGGGTCTCTATCAAGGCCCTCACATCACGGTGGTGGATCGGCGTTATGAGATGGCCGGTGCCTGCCGTACCAAAGTCATAAATGGCATGGCCCGGGTTGATGAGTGGGACGGCATCCGGGTCTATAGAGAGGTCGGGCGCGTGGATTTGGTGCGCCAACGTTACCCGTGGTACTTCTACAAGGACGTGACTCGCGCTGACGAGGCTAATTTTATCGCCGAGGACGCCGAAGTTGAGGAAGTGGACGAAGAGACCGTAGCCGAGTTCCGTAAGGAAATCGGCGTCACCGGCCTGGCCGATGAGAGAGTGCTGGTAGTAGACTTCGGCAGTACCTACACCAAGATTGGCATTTTCGACACGAAGGAGGAGACCTTCGAGCTGCATTACGAGCCTACCACCACTGAAGACATTCGAATTGGCCTGGCCGACGGGCTGGGCGTGCTGGAGGCCTGCCAGGAGCGCGGCGACTGGAAGCCACTGGCTCAGAAGATGAGCGAATTCGCGGTGCGCCTGCCTTGTTCAAGTGCCAAGGGTGGTCTGAAAATGGTCACTGTGGCGTTGGTCAAGGAGGAATCTGGCTTTGCGGCTGAGTTAGCGGCCCTGACAGCCGGTGCCAAATTGGTGGGTACCTACGAAGGCCGGCTATCGACCAGGCAGGCACGAGCCATCTACGAGCGGGATGAGCCGGAGATCATCCTACTCGCCGGCGGCACCGATAGCGGGGGCGACACCGAAACACAATTGAACAACGCCCGTAAGTTGGCCGCAGCAGCCAAGTACGCCAAATACTCCGATTATGGCGTGCCCGTGATCTACGCCGGTAATCAAGACATCGCCGAGCGGATCGACAACATTTTCTGCTACAAGGACATTGACATCCGGGTGACACCCAATGTGATGCCTGAAATCAACGAGTTCCGTATCGAGGTGGTCAACGAGGCCATTCGCAACCTGTTCCAGACGGTGATCATCCGCGGCAAGGGCTTCGACGTCGTTGAGAAGTATATGGACGCTCCCTTCATCCCGACCCCGCGTGCGGCTTTCCGGGGCATCAATCTGCTGGCGAACGGTTACAACGGCGAGGAAGGACTGGGCGACATCCTGGCCTTGGACATCGGCGGCGCGACAACCGACTTCTACTCCAACGTGGGCGATAACCCGCTGTACCTATTCCCGGATGACGACCCGCAGCGCAAGGTGAAGCGCACCATCTTAAAGACCCCCAATGTGCCGCTGGTCTACCGTCGCGTGGAGGGCAAGTACGGCCTGAGCTACAACGCCGAGAACCTGAAGGAACTTCAGCGGTATCAAAGTGGCACCATGGCACGGGAGTTGAGCCAGTATCTAGCCGCCCGCTTCCCCCAGGAATTTGGTTCAGGAAACGACCAGTTCCGACATTTCGTGCGCAGCCGTAATGGGAGCTCCCAAGTGGATTTGGATGATTACCTAAGCTGGATCACCCAAAACCCGCACGAGATGCCCACCACAACCTTGGAGAATACGGCCCGATCCTTCCTGGCAAAAGAGATCATGGCCGCGGCTACGGGCAAACACGTCGGCCGGGTAGACGAAACGGAGACCTACTTTTTGCAGTATGGTGTCAACTTCTTCAGCCAGCCGGTGACCGTGCTGCTCATTGGTGGCACCATCTACCACAAGATGCGAGATCAAGAACCCGGCTTCGAGGAGGATTTGGCGCTGATTGCCAGGGGGGTGCTACACAATTCCCAAGAGCCGTACAAACTGCGGCCCACGGGGTCGGTGTTGCTGGACGCCAAATACTTGGTCAGCGTCCTCGGCGGGCTGTACGGGCGCGTCTATCCCGAGCAGGCGCTGCGGGTGATGAAGCGCGAGCTGGTGCCGTTGGATGTAGATGTCCTGGCGCGTGAGCATATCGTGACGCCGGCCTAAACTTGTCTATACCTTCGAAGATTAACAGGGCCTCAGAAGGGGCGCGGTGCACCGTGCCCCTTCTGAAATATAGCTCATTTCAAATCGTCCTTGATTTTTTCTGCAATTCGTACTATAATGATAATCGAACGTCAGCAGATCGGCACATACCTTCCTGCCAAAGATGGGCGCCAGTCTGGCACGGTAAGACGGCCTCCTGCCTAGAATCGTTGTATCCCTACTTGGTTCATACACAGCTCCCTGTGGTTTTTGTTTGCCAACACAATCGATTCCCGCATTGATGTAGTCTTTTCAGCTAACTAGGTGCACGTCTGATTGGGGCTTTCGTCGGAAGCTTCACTCATCAGATTCGTTCTGCTCTCTTTTCCAATTCGCCGTTTTCCCAGTTCGTTGATGTGTTATTGGAGGAAACCATACCTTCCGAGAAAGCCGGGTAGCTTGAAAGGAGGTGATGCAACCCAGGAATAGTCCAGGTAGTTGGCCAATTGTCCTCGGTTTAACCTACCCTTAGGTTGAGAAAGGAGAAAGTCATGCTTATCCAAAGAAGGCTGATCACGTTGATCTCTCTCTCGCTGCTTGTAGTCCTGCTGGCTGCCGGGTGCGGAGCACCGATTACGGTGGAGCAGGTAGTTGAAACCGTCGTTGTGCAGGAGACGGTGGAGGTGGAGGTCGAAAAAGAGGTGATCAAAGAGGTTGAGGTGACCTCAACCCCAGAGCCAGGCCGCCAGACGCTCATCGTCGGCCTCTCCCAAGCACCTACCTCGTTGGACCCGGCTGACCATCGCTCGCGGCTATCGGAGACCGTAATCCGCAACATGTTCGATGGTCTGGTCACTCGCGACACGCGTAGCGGCGTCCACCTGGAACTGGCGGAGGAGTTGAACTGGCTGGACGAAAAGACGCTGGAGGTCAAGCTGCGCCAGGGCGTCATGTTCCACGATGGGGTAGAGATGACGGCCGATGACGTGGTGTTCACCTTCGACCGCGTCATCCAGGAGAATGCCATCGAGTTTCCCGAACCACACACTTCGCCCCGCAAGGGTCTCATCGCACCCCTGGAATCCATCGAAAAGGTGGATGACTACACGGTGGTGATGAACTTCAGCGGTCCCTGGCCGCCGGCTATGCAGGCGATTGTCCACCAGCAAATCGTGCCCAAGCATTATCTGGAGGAGGTGGGCACTGAGGGTTTCATCGCCCATCCCATCGGGACCGGCCCCTTCAAGTTTGTGGAAGGCCAACTTGATGATCAGATCGTGATGGAGCGTTTCGACGATTACTGGGGCGGCGCCCCCGACCTGGAGCCGGTTGGAGCGGCCTGTGTTGAGACAGCCGTCTTCCGTGTGATTCCTGAGTCGTCGACCCGGGTGGCGGCCCTGCTGGCTGGTGAAGTCGATATCATTCAGTCGGTCCCCTCCGAGTTAGTCGACATCCTGGCCCAGACGCCTGGCGTCCAGGTACAGACAGCCCCTGGCACTCAACCTCAATGGCTGCAACTCAACGTCTCCGATCCGCTGTTCGAGGATATGGG
>JAUVPY010000176.1 GCA_030598425.1 Anaerolineae bacterium | reverse complement strand
CAGCCATCCCTCCCCGACCCCTTACGGGTGGATTTTGGTGATTGGACCTCGGCCCCCTACCGCGGCCGCGGCTGGGCGGACGACGAAGAGGTCTTCGCCGCTACTGGCAATTGGGTGCTGGGGACTGAGGCGTCTCTTTTCTTTCCGGTACGCGATGTGGGTGACCGGCATCTGTCTATGCAGATTGCGCCCTTCACCTATCCGGGCGCGGCGCCGCAGGCATTGACCCTGTCCCTCAATGACCAGCCGCTGGACGGGGCCTGGGTGTTGGACGCGGGCTGGCAGGTGGTCGAGGTCACGCTCCCCGAGTCCGTTCTGCGCCAGGGGCTTAACACGTTGACCCTAAACTTTGACCACGCCGCTGCCCCGTCTTCCGTGCTACCTGACAACACCGACGACCGCCCCCTGTCAGCGGCGGTGGATTGGGTGGAGATCAATGGAAGGTAGACCGCAGAAAATAGATTGAATACGCAATACGCGGTACGCATTACGCGATGTATGTAACACGAAAGGTAACAACCTTATGACCCCAAATCGATTACGTCTTTGGACCGCCCTGGTCATTGCCTTTGTGCTCTTTCTCCTCTTGCGCTTCGGGGTGACGATGTACACCGACTGGCTGTGGTTCAAGGGCCTGGATTTTGAAAGCGTGTACGTGACCTCGCTGGTAGCCCGCGTGGTCGTATTCTTTGTAGCCGCGATTCCATTTGTCGTCATCTTCCTCGGCAATCTGGTCCTGGCTCGCTGGTTTTCTACCCGGGGTGAGCTCTTCCTGGGGCAAAACCGTGTCCTTGATCTGGCTATCTTTGGCTGGCTTATCTTGGTGACAGCGTTATTCCTGGGACTGGCGGTCGGTTTGGCGGCTTCGCCTCGCTGGCTCGATTTCTTGCGCTTTTACAACCAGGTTCCCTTCGACGTGCGTGATCCCATCTTTGACCGGGATGTGGGCTTCTACGTCTTCAGCCTGCCGGTATACCAGTTCATCCAGGGCTGGCTTCTCACCACCCTCTTGATGACCCTCATTGGCGTGATCATCGTCTACTTCTTCTCTCAGTTGCACAATCTGCGCGAAGGCGAGCTCGTCGTTTTGCCGCACGTACGACTCCACGTTTCGGCGCTAGGAGCGGCCTTGTTTGTCGTGATCGCCTGGGGACACCGGCTGGCTTCCTTCGGCCTGCTCTACTCGCCGCGTGGCGTCGCTTTTGGCGCCAGCTACACCGACGTTCACGCCGAGTTGCCTGCCTTGCAGGCTATGCTTTGGCTGGCCCTCATCATCGCCGCTACGCTGCTGGCCAACGTAGTCTTGCGCCGGCTCTGGCTGCCGTTAATCGGTGTCGGCGTGTGGATGGCGGTGGGCCTGATCATCATCGGTATAGTGCCTGGTTTTATGCAACGTTACATCGTCGAGCCGAACGAACTCGCCCGTGAGGCCCCCTATATCGAACACAACATCCAGTTTACGCGCCAGGCCTACGACTTAGACGATGCCGACGAGCGGGTATTTGGCCAGGTCGAGCCGTTGAGCGTGGAGGCGCTGGCCGAAAATCGCACTACTCTGCAAAACGTCCGTCTGTGGGATTATCGCCCTTTGGCCCAGACCTATCGCCAGATTCAGGGGATTCGTCTCTACTACGGCTTCACAGATTTGGACATTGATCGCTATTGGATCGACGGCGACTACCGTCAGGTGATCCTGGCCGCGCGGGAATTGGATCAATCCCAATTGCAGTCGGTCACGTGGGTCAACCAGCACTTGCAGTTCACTCATGGCTACGGCGTGGTGATGAACCCGGTCGATGAGGTCACGCCCGAAGGGCTGCCCGAGCTTTGGATCAAGGACCTACCGCCGACGAGTTCGGTGCCGCTGACCATTGACCGACCCGAGATCTACTACGGCGAACTGACGGACAACTACATCTTCGTCAATACTGGCATTGAGGAATTCGATTACCCGCGCGGCGAGGAGAACGTTTACACCATTTATGAAGGGTCCGGCGGCTTACCGCTCAATTCCTACCTCAAGCGACTGGCTTTCGCCCTGCGTCTGGCCGATGCCAACGTGCTGCTGAGCCAATACATTGATGGCAGCAGCCGGTTGATGTTCAATCGGAGTATCAGCGACCGGGTGCGTGAGGTGGCTCCGTTCCTGCGCTATGATAGTGATCCCTACCTGGTGATTGCGGATAACGGCAAGCTCTACTGGATTCAGGACGCCTACACCGTCAGCGATCGTTACCCCTACGCCGAGCCGGTGAACGGGGGAATTAACTACATCCGCAACGCGGTCAAGGTCGTGATTGACACCTACAATGGCTCGATGACCTTTTACATCGCCGATCCAACCGATCCGCTGGTGCAGACCTACGACGCCATTTTCCCCGGCCTTTTTACTCCCCAAGAGGAGATACCTGAGCGCCTACGCGAACACCTGCGCTATCCTGAGGAGATGTTCTCCATCCAGGCCAACATGTACCAGACGTATCACATGCGCGACGTAAACGTCTTCTACAACAAAGAGGACCAGTGGGACCTCCCACGCGAGGTCTTTTCAGGACAGGATCAACCCGTTGAGCCTTATTACGTCATCATCCGGTTGCCAGGTGAGGAGCAAGAAGAGTTTATGCTCATCCAGCCCTTCACCCCGGCCACCAAGGACAATCTCATCGCTTGGATGGCTGGTCGCAGTGACGGCGAAAACTACGGTCAACTCGTCGTCTATCGTTTCCCCAAGCAAGAGCTCATCTTTGGCCCGTTGCAGATTGAGGCCCGTATCGACCAAGATCCGGAGATTTCCTCCCAGCTTTCGTTGTGGAGCCAGCGTGGCTCCGAGGTCATCCGCGGTAATCTGCTGGTCATCCCCATGGATCAGTCGCTGCTTTACGTGGAGCCCCTCTATCTGCAAGCCGAATCGGGCGAAATCCCGGAGCTCAAGCGTGTTGTTTTATCCTCCGGCGAACGAGTGGTGATGGCCGAGACGCTGGCCGAGGCTTTGGCGAAACTGTTCGGGGTTGAGGAGATTGACGTCGCGGCTGCAAAGGAAGAAAAACCCGCTGCTGGCCCGGTCGTGACCGACGAGGTTTCCTCTGAACTGGCCCAGCAGGTCTACGATCTGGCCCGCCAAGCCGACGAACACTACATAGCCGCTCAGGAGGCGCTGCGTGCCGGTGATTGGGCCACTTATGGCACTGAACTGGATGCCATGGAACAAATCTTGAAGCAGTTAGTGGAGATTGCTGGACCGGCGGTGGAGTAAGGCACAGATCCCGCTGGACTTAATATCCGCCGCGAGCATCGAAAACGCGCTGCTATCTGTTCTGAATGTGAGCCTTGCTGATTTGCTGATTTACTGATCCGAACATATGAAACTAAACAAATTCGGGCTTCCATGGGGCCGCAAAAAGTTTAGATAGTTGTGTTCGGATCAGTAACAAGGAGGTCACCATGTCAAACGATCGAGTAGCCCTATACTTGCAGGATGCTCATCCAATTCGCGAGGGAATGGAGCTGGCCCAGTACGCTGAGAAGCACGGCTTCGAGGCTGTGTGGCAGGCCGAGAGTCGTCTGGTGCGCGACGCCATTGTGCCCATGGCCGCTTATGCCGCGGTCACCGAGCACATCAAAATCGGCTCCGGCGTCATCAACAACTGGACGCGCAACATTGGTTTGCTGGCCGCCACCTATCTCACCCTCGACGATTTGGCTCCTGATCGAATCATCTGCGGCATCGGCGCCTGGTGGGATCCGCTGGCCAAGAACGTCGGTATCGAGCGGCGCAAGCCTCTGCTGGCCATGCGCGAAACGGTCGAAGTGATGCGTCGCTTGCTGGCGATGGAAAACGTCACCTTTAGCGGCGAGTTTCACCACGTGGAGGGGATCGAACTGGACGTGGTCCACGGCCGGCGCGAACCACGGGACGTACCCATCATGATCGGCGCCACTGGGATGAAGATGATGGAGTTGACCGGCGAAATCGCCGATGGTGTTGTGCTCAACTACTGCGTGCCGCCGGAGTACAACGACCCGGCTTTGGAGCATCTGCGTATCGGCGCCCAGCGAGGCGGGCGGGACTTTGATGAAATCGACCGTCCCCAGCTCGTCGTCTGCTCTGTGCACCAGGACGAGGCGGCTGCCCTGGACGGCGCGCGTGCTTTGCTTACCCAATACCTGGCCCAGCAGCCGCACATCGCCAAGGCCAGCGGCGTGAGCGACGACGTCGTCAAGCAAATCCAGAACATCCTGGGTTGGCCGGCCACCAAAGAGCAGATTCAGAAGGCGATGAAATTCGTCCCCGACGAGCTAGTGCAGCGCATCACCGCCAGCGGCACGCCCGAAGAGGTAAAGACCAAGGTCCGCGAATACGTCGAGCACGGCTGCACCTGTCCCATCCTCTACCCGCTGGGTGATCCGTACTTGATGATCGATGTTTTCTCTGAAGGATACTCGGCGTAACTTAGGCTGGGGGTGAGGGTGAAGATGTGTCTACTGCCTCTGGGACGGGTTGATTGCCCACTCTGGCATCCTCTGGCCACGGCGCTCCTGCACCAACCCCCAGATTCCTATCAATAAGGCCAGCCCAATCAAGGCCACAACCGCGTAGAAGGTATCCTGTAACGCCGCCACCTGAGTTGGTGCCGGCGCAGCGGTTGCTCCGCCTTGAGGCACATTCCCCAGGTAATGGGCCACCCGGCTGGCCCACAACGCGCCCAGCACGGCAATGCCGATGATCTGCCCCAGCGTGCGCGTTTCGGCCAGCAAGCCCGAGGCGACTCCCAATTGTGCCCGAGGCGCGGATCCCATAATCGCGCTGTTATTGGGCGAATTGAATATTCCCATCCCAACGCCGATCGGTAGGAAGCGCAGGATGTAGCCGAGTGGCGTCGTCCCCACGCTGAGGGTACTGACGGCGTAGTAACCGACCAGGAGCACCAATAACCCAGCCACTGCAATCGGCCGCGTGCCGAGGCGGTCGGACAACGAGCCCGAGATGGGAGCCGTCAAACCCATCGCGATAGGCACGATGGCTAAGAGGAGCCCTACCGCGCGTGGATCATAGCCAAGCACGTTCTCCAGGTAGAAGGGCATCAGGATGAACGTTCCGGCAATGCAGACGAACGTGATAAAACCCGTAAGCAGGTTGATGCTAAAAAGCCTGTTTTGGAAGAGGCTGAGGTCAATCATTGGCTGGCTGCTTCTCGATTCGATGACCAGGAAGATTGCCAGGAAAAACAGCCAGACGGCGAACAGAGCCAAGGTAACCGTCTCGGCCAAGCCAGCTTGTTGACCCAATGTCAGGCCCAGCAAGAGCGCCATCAAGCTAACACACAGCGTGAAAGCTCCCGGGAAATCAAAACGCTGCTCTCCCGGAGGCTTAAGATCGGGTACGAAGCGAGCGACCATCAGGATGCCTAGGATTCCGATCGGTAGATTGACGTAAAAAATCCAGCGCCATGACAACGCGCCAAGTATGATGCCACCCAAGACTGGGCCTGTCACAATGCCAATCGAGACAATCGATCCCATGACGCCTAGCGCCTTGCCCCGCTCTGACGGTGGGAAGGCCTCGGTGACGATTGCTGTACCCAAGGCCATCATCATGGCCGCGCCGATGGCCTGCAGCACCCGAAATCCGATCAGCCAGTAGACCGTTGGCGCCAATCCACATAGCGCTGATCCGAGTGTAAAGACGATGAAACCTGAGGAGTATACCGGCTTCTTGCCGATTATGTCGCCCAGCCGCCCCATACTCAAAAGTAACGTCGTTACGATAAGCAGGTAGGCCAATACCACCCATTGCACGACAGCAAATTCTGTATCGAGTTCACGTACCAGCGTCGGCAGTGCGATGTTGACAATGCTGCCATCGATCGTCGCAAGGAAAATTCCCATTGCTACCGCCGCCATCACGTACCATTTGCGGCCGTAATCAACTGACTGTTGCTCCATATGATCCACCGGACTATAGATTGATGATAACGCTTATATCACGAAATCCGAATTTGTCAAGACAATGTCAACGCCCCGCGATTTGACTGAGACTAGACGAGTTATGAGAAACCAGGTTCTTGGGTTTTGGTGAGCCACTGAAACCGCGTAAAAGTATTCCGTAACGTGTCCAAATCTGTAGTCAGGTGACAGAATAACCTGGTTTCTTGGTCTTTTTCTAGACTCGAAGATTTGATTTGATTGTATTAATGTAACTATAATGTATTTTATGTAAAATAGGGTTGACACTGAATGTAATATATGCTATAATGACTCGGCAGGAGTCGGCACCTGCAACGTATGAGCCCGAAGCAATGGCCAGGCACGGGTAATAATGACCCGGTCTGGCTATCTTTAGGATAAAACCCATAAGTTTGAGGTGGTTTTGGGGATGTCGGAAGAGATTAT
>JAUVPY010000341.1 GCA_030598425.1 Anaerolineae bacterium | reverse complement strand
TAGTCATCTTGCCAGCGCTCCAAGAAGGTATGGTCCGGCAATACCAGGTCGGCGAACTGAGCCGTTTCGTCCAGGAAGCTGCTGAAAGAGACGATAAGATCCACGTGGTCGAAGGCATCCACCCAACGAGCCGCCCCGTTGGGGCACTCGAACATCGGGTTGGCATCGTACAGGAAGAGCACATCTACCGGGTAGCCTTCGCGGACGCGATCGGCAACGGCCTGGTAGGCGTGGCGGGCCAGTGGAAAAGCACTCGCGGCCCCATCCACCCGCTCGGTCCGGCGTCCTTGTTCGGCAATGGGATCGGCGGGCAGCTCCGGCCAAGCGGGGCAAGTGGGGTAGCGCTGAACCAACACCCCACCCGGGGTCTCGACACTGCCCACCAGTGCGTTTAGGGCATGGATCGCCATCGCGGTGTACAGGCCATTGACGCTGCCGTTCAGAAGTCCCCCCTTGCACGGCACCACAGCCACCGAAGGGCGGTTGGTACCGAACTCGCCCGCCAGGCGGGCAATGGTGCTGGCCGGTACGCCGGTGATCTCGGCGACCATCTCCGGATCGTAATTCTCCAATACGAGAGTCTTGAAGCCCTTGTGCTGTACCCCAGCTTCGTCTTCCCAATCCTCGTAGCCGAAGGCATAGTTCTCCACGAAATCACGATCCACCAGGCCAGACGAAATGATCACGTAGGCCATGCCCAGGGCCAGAGCGGCATCGGTGCCAGGCCGAATGGGGATCCACTCGTCGGCCTTGGCGCCACTAACGCCAAGCCGCGGGTCCACGACCACCACCTTACCACGCTTGGGTCGCCCCCGTCGAATGTAGGCGTAGCCAGAGAGAAAGCGTTGCGCGGGCCGGCCCGCTTCGAGCAGACTGGCGCCAAAGGAGAGCACGTGGTTTGTGTTCTCCAGATCGTAGGCCATCAGATCGTAGATACCCTGGGTGAGAAGATGGGCCAGTTTCGCAGCCTCGATGTTCAGACTATCGTGGGAGACAGCGTTGGGTGAACCCATGGCCTGGGTGAAGCGAGAGATCAGGTCGCGCATCTGGCCCCGCGTCTCACCGTACAGGAAGGCAAAGCGCTCTGGGTGGCCGCCTTCACGCAGTTTTGTCAGCCGTTCGGTGACCAACGATAGGGCAGTTTCCCAATTGATGGGCTCCCATTTCCCCGCCCCGCGCTCGCCAATACGGCGCAGGGGACCCTGGACGCGATCGGGGTTGTAGAGCAGTTCCGGGGCCGCCTGCCCTTTGGGGCACAAGGCACCCAAGTTGATGGGATGAAGCGGGCTGCCCTCCAACTTGACCAAGCGGCCGTCCACGACACGGGCCCACATGCCACAGCCGCTGGGGCACAGCAGGCACACGGAAGGGATGATGTGTTCCTCGTTCGCCATATCGTAGTCAGGTACGGCGGCGTGGATCTGGGTCAGGTTCCGCCCCGGCCGGCTCAGCGCAGTGCTCAGGGCTGCTGTGACCGTGAGGCCGCCAGTAGCTTTCAGGAAGTCACGTCGCGTAACCTTAATCTTCGGCATTGGCCGGCCCTCCTCAGTTACCGCCACAACTTGTACGCAGGGGAAGTGCAGACGGATCTGGTCCGCAAGTCAGTTGCGTCGGGGTCAACAACCTTTTTTCTAGAATGAGACTGGGTTGAACCTCGCCTCGTCCAATGGCCTGCATATGCTGGACGACGGCATCCACCTCCTCGTCCGACATCACGTCCGGCCCGTAGCCTTTCATAATGCCCGTGCCGTCACGGATAATTTCGACAAGTTCATCGGCGGGCAACTCCGCCTGGGTGAGGGCTGGGCCGACGCCGCCCTCACCGTTGGAGCCATGGCAGCCCGAACAGGTGAACTTTTCGAAGAGCGTCGCGCCATCTAACGCGGCTTCGCCTTCCTCCGCTTCGCTGCCGGGCAGAGGGGGCACTTGGTCAGGCCGGCCCTCGGCGAGCCACAGCAAGCCGCGCAACGTGCGTGGGCCACCCCCAGCGGGGTTCACGTGGCACGTCGTACACTGCTGGCCTGTGCGGGCGGCATACTCCGGTAGCGCATGAGCGGGCTGTTGGATGGCAAAAACTAGCACCCCAACGAGCACGCCCAGGCCAATCCATACGACGGGGCGTAAATATCTCCCCAAAGAAGACCTACAAGGGGTCATGGCTCGATTCCTCCTGCAGTGATAATGGCCTCCACCAAGTCCTGCGGGCGGACAGTCTGGCGCCAGGTCTGGGACCATACGTGCATCCCATTTTCGTCCAGACGTAACATGATCAGCCGAAACGGTATTGGACTGGAGAGGATGCGGTGCACATTGCTAATGACCGGGCCGTCATCCGTCTCCTCCAGCAGGATGACATCCGGGGCCAGAGCGGAGACATCGTCTGCCACCTGCTCTGGATTGTCAGTCGACCCCACTAACTCAATTTCGGAATGCGTGCGCAAAACGGCGCCGACGGCGTCGCTGAAGAGTTGGTTGCGAAAGATCAAGTACACGCGTGACATAGATCCATACCTTACGTCGCAACGTCAAGGTCACTTCCTGAGTCGTTATCAATCTCGACGGGCAGGCGTCGGCTGATTGTCCATTTGCTCGTGCAGCTAACCGGTATTGCAGGTGCTCCACCGGCGACGCCTGCACTCTATTTATATTTTAGCAGATAGGTTTGTGGCGGGGTATCGTGTGAATTGGGATTGCGGGGTGACCAAAGTGCCAAACTGATAGCACTTTTTATGATCAAGGGTAACCTGCGGCTAGGGTTCGATGAGGCCGTGACGGATGGCATAGCGTACCAGATCTATCGTGTTCTCTAGATCCAGCTTCTGCAGGATGTGGGTGCGATGAGTTTGCACGGTGCTGGGGCTGATGACCAGCTTTTCGGCAACCGCTTGGTTGCTGAGACCTCGAACAAGCAGAAACATGATCTCTCGTTCCCGGTCAGAGAGCTCCTCATAGCCAGGTGGGCCCGCAGGTGGCTCGACCCTGGCGTGCCCCAGGTAGTTATCCAGGAGTTTGCGGGCTACCGAGGGATAGAAAAAAGCTTCGCCCCGAGCGACCGCACGCACGGCGTTAATTAGTTCCTCGCTGGCGGCTTTCTTCAGGACGTAGCCCGCAGCGCCGGCTTCTAGGGCGCGAAAGAAGTAAACGTCGCTCTCGTGCATAGTCAGAATCAAGACTTGTGTCTGAGGGCATTCCGTCCGGATCCGGCTCGCGGCCTGCACGCCATCCAAATCAGGCATCGAGATGTCCAGGATAGCAACATCGGCACAACCATCGCGGGCAAATACGACGGCTTCTCGACCGGTGGTGACTTCGCCGACTACCTCGATATCGGGTTGGGCATCCAGCAACAGACGCAGGCCCTCACGTACCACACTGTGATCCTCAGCCAATAAGATACGAATCGGGCTCATGATCAACTCCCATCCAGCGGTAGCCATAGCACCACCCCGGTGCCGCGAGGTTGGCGGCGAGTGACCTCCAGCCGACCGCCCAAGGCGTCAGCTCGTTCCTGCATGCCAAGAATTCCCAGGGCCTGGCGCCCGTCGGAGCCAGAAAAGCTCTCATCTGGCAAACCTACGCCATCGTCTTCAACGGTCGCGGTCACTCCTTCGGCCGTCCGTTTCAGACGTACGTGGACCCGGTGGGCGTTGGCATGACGAATGACGTTAGTGATTGCCTCCTGCACGATGCGGAAGGTGGCAGTTGTCACCTCAGCCGGCAGCCGTTCCACGTCTCCTTCGGTGTCCAGGCGGGCAGCAATGTCCAGTGGTGCCAGGCGCTGGTTTAGTTCCTCTTGTAGCGCCGGAACCAGGCCATAGTCGTCCAGGACCGTGGGGCGTAGGTCGGTGATGAGACGGTGGGACTGCTCGATGACGTGCCGCACCAGGGCATTTGCTTTGACTAAGTGTTCGTGGGCTGCCTGGAGGTCGTCCGGCACGGCCTGCTGGGTCAGCTTCAGATTCAGGCTGAGGCCGGTGAGCAACTGGCCCAGTTCATCGTGAATCTCGCGCGCCAGATAACGACGTTCTTCTTCCCGGGCAGACATCAGCCTGGCCAGCAATTGGTGGCGGACCTCATCTTGGTCTTTCAACTCGGTGTAGAGCCGACTGGCCTCGACCTCTTGTGCCTGGATAGTATCAGCCATTTCATTGAACACATCCGCCAACAGCCCCACCTCATCTTGTGCCTGGACTGATACCCGGACCGCCCGCT
>JAUVPY010000405.1 GCA_030598425.1 Anaerolineae bacterium | reverse complement strand
TGGAATTTTCGGACCTTGCTGTCTCGCTTCTTTTATTCCATAAAGAATCCGTTGATCGTCGTTGGCAGCGGTGTAGTAACTGGTCTGATGAGTGATGCGCTGCGGGATCAGTTTGGAACGACCGCCAGCAAGTTTGCAGTGGCTCTCATACCTGTTGTGATTGCAGCTATCATAATATGGGGGTTGTATCAGACGCTTTTATCGCAAATAATCCAAGACCTTGTCAACTGGTTTGATATTGAAAAGAAGAAGGAGTATCTAATTGACCAAGGCGCGTTATTGTCGCTAGCGATAGCCTTGGGCTGGTGGTGTAGAGGCGATTTAATGCCCCCCTCATTAGATTATGTTCTCGCCGCGCTAGCGACAATCCCGATACCATACGTTCAAGCTATCATCGGTATAACACTGTCCTTCGCCAGCTTGACAGACTGTATGGTACTCTGTACGACATAATTGACCGTATGTTTGAAGAGTTTAGGGACACAGGCAACCCGCGCATCACTTTGAATATGGTAGACAGTAGCTTTCGCGATGCTGAAGGAGGTAGCAATGTTAGACCTGAGTCTCGTTTAGATTTGGTGAGACATATGAATGAAGGCCTGGGCCGATGAACACGATGATGTTGAAATAAGCGAATTTGATGATAATCTCCAACTGAAGGTGAAACGATGAGAACAATTGAGGAACTGGTTAAGGAGTTGCCGCCTGAGCTTCAGCAAGAGGTCCTGGACTTTGCCCAATTCTTGCTGGAGAAGCGAGGGCGGAAAACTGGTAAAACCTTGCGTCAGGACTGGGCGGGCGCTCTGAGGAATTATCGCGACCAGTATTCGTCGCTGGAACTCCAGAGAAAAGCGTTAGAATGGAGAGGCGACTAACTCATGTTTCTGGTAGACACAAACGGGTGGCTCGAGCGGCTCTTGGATCAAGAACTGTCTGAAGAGGTAGGTGATTTTCTTAAGAGCGTACCCTCGGAGCGACTTGCTATCACAGACTTTGCTTTTCACTCTATTGGTGTAATATTAAACCGTTTGAACCAGACTGGAGTTTTGTCGCGTTTTGCCCAAGATGCCTTCATTGATGGAGACGTTGTACTGATTCGTCTCGAGCCTGAAGACACAAATGCCCTCCTCAGTGCAATAGATCGATTCAATCTAGATTTCGACGATGCTTACCAATATGTGGCTGCTGAGAAACATAACCTGACTGTTGTGAGTCTCGACAGCGACTTTGATCGAACCGAACGAAAAGGGAAGACTCCCGCAGAGGTTCTGATCGGGCCGGGGTGATAGAACATGGAGGCAGCCATGGAACTGCGTCAATACTGGCACATCGTGTGGAAACGCGTCTGGATCCCGGCCTTACTGTTTGTGGTGGTGCTGGTGGTCAGCCTGGTATTGCGCCGCCCGACGCCCGTCCAATATGAGGCCTCGGGGCGCGTGCTGGTGGATGTGCCACCACTGGAGTCAGTAGAGGGTATGGGCTTTGACCCACGCCTCACCGCGCCGCAGGCCACGGAGTACCTGGTTGACGATTTTACCCAATTCGTGTCCAGCCAAGCAGTGGCCGATGCAGTCAGCCAACGCCTCGCCGATCAGGGGCTCCAAGTACCGCCAGGCGTCATCCAAAGCTCCACGGCGTCAGAGCAGGTTCACCGGGTAGTTACAATCCGCGTCACGTGGGGTGATCCCGATGAAGCGTTGAGCATTGTAACTGCTGCGGTCGAAGTGCTGAAACAAGACGCGCCGGCGTACTTCGGACGCCTGGGACTGGAACAGCCACAAGTCACCCTCTTCGACGGTCCGGGCGTAAGCGCAGTACCCCCCAGCCTTACCGAGCGCCTCGACCTTCCGGTACGCCTGCTACTGGCCTTGCTAGCCGGAATTACCCTCGCCTTCCTGCTGAACTACCTAGATGACAGCATCCGTGGGCGCCAAGAACTTGAAGGTATGGGCATCCGCGTGCTGGCTGAGGTGCCAAGGCGACGCCGGTGGTTTAGGAAATGAGCTACCTGCTAGCTTTGCGGGTCGTCGCCAGCCTCTGATTCGCCTTGCTCCATCAGTTGTTCCACGATCTCATCGGTGAGCTGTTGCCTCACCAGTTGGCCGTTCAAATCAGCCAGAGCTTCGGCCACTTTGTCGATTAATGCTCCCTCCACCAACGTGACCAGAGCCGAGCTTCCCGGCTGCAATGCGCCCTGTATCTGTTCTAGATATTCATCGGAAAAGCCCCGATCAATTTTGTCAGCGGTTACACGGCCCGTAGCTGCTCCGGCCGCCGCACCCAGAACCACTCCTGCAGGTCCGCCCAGCAGGCCGATCACACCGCCTACAACCGCTCCAAACAGCGCCCCTTGTTTGGCATCGACGTCTGCGGTTTCTTTAAGAGTGGTCTCGCCATCTTGCTCCTTGACGAGCACAGCCATGTTACGCAGCTCGATAGCACCCTGGTCACCCAAGCCCTTCAAAATCCGACGTGCCTCGTCGGCCTTGTCCGTCTCATCGAAGGTTACGGCGACCAACTCGATGTCTAGCACGTTTATTTCTTTCTTGCTGTAGTGTCGCCTGGCCTGGGCGGCAGGCATCATCCTAATGCTCTCTTTATCAAGTTTGAGATAGATCGTACTCCCCTCTACTCGATCGATCTGCGATATGGAGAGGGTCACATCCACGTCACCCAACAGGTGCCCCTTGCTCAGCACGAAGTGCGTAACCTTCCCACTGGTCGCGTCGGCGATCAACTCATCTACGCTGCCCACGTATCCATCAGTCGCTTTAACCATCATTCCCTGGTTCACAGCCAAAGTGCCTGACGGAACGAGTTGGTGCTCTACCTGTACGAGTTCGGGCCCCGTGTAGCTGTATCCCAGTTCATCGGCGTAGTAAGGCGTCCAAACTTCAACGTATTCGGTCTCGACGAACGGCTCCATCTTCGCCAATTCGTCACAGGCGCAGCGCAATTGGATCGAATCATGGGTGGTGCTGGTCACCAAATCGACGGGAACCAGATATACCGCGTGCGTCTGGCTGGTATCCCTTACCGCGATATAGACGACCTTCTCTGTGGTGGGGTCCACAATGACCGTGGTAGATCGACCACAAGACCCATCAGTACCGTGTACTTCAGCGTCCAAGGGAAAATCCATAAGTATCACCTCCTCGGGTTAGTTGCTGGATTGAAGGTAGTTCTTTCGTTCGTCAGTCAACTCTTGACTTCACCAGATGGATGTCTCACTCGGGGGGCGGCTCAGGTCGATCACTTCGATCTGGTTCGTACCACCTGTGCGGGCAGCCGACGTTCCCCTGGTGAGAAGCGCCAATCTCCCATCCACCTCATTCCGCTCCAGCCAGTCCCGGACGTACCGCTCCCAGTGTGCCGGGCGCACAGTCTCGTGCACAGGGTAGACCCCATACGAGAACTGCAGAGTCTGACACGTAGGTTCACTGGGGCTGACGGCGACAATCCACGTCGGAAGGCGAAAGCGAGTTACGCGCCTGGCGGTAGCACCACTCAGGGTGGGGGTAAACACGACACAAGGTTTTAGCACCTCCGCGCTGACATAGATACTCAGAGAGACAAGGTCCTCCGTGCTGATCGCGTCGC
>JAUVPY010000002.1 GCA_030598425.1 Anaerolineae bacterium | reverse complement strand
GCACATCGGTGCGATAGCCGTCTTGGTCGGCGGAGGAGCAATCCGGGTCGTACACACCTCCATACACGGCTCGCCCAAGATGTTCCAGGAAACCACCAAAGATACGCGGGTCTACCTCACCGATCTGAAATTTCGTGTGCAGCGTGATTGTCGTCGGTTCCATAATTCTAACCCTTGACAGCGCCAAAGGTAATGCCCTTTACAAAGTACTGCTGGAAGGCAAGGAAAAAGACGATCATAAAAAAGGCACCAAAGGAGCCGCCAGCCATCATGAGGCCGATATCCTGAGTCACCTTGCCGTAGGCGGGCACCCGGGCGATATATGACACCCCAACCGGAACTGTGTACATGAATTTGTCGGCAGCGACCAGCAAGTGCCACATGAAGTAATTCCAGGCCAGGTTAAATGTGAAGATGGCCAGCGCAGCCAGCGCAGGGCCCATTATTGGCACTGCGATGCGCATGAATATTTGCCACTCCGATGCGCCGTCTATCTTGGCGGCATCAATAAGATCGTCAGGTATGGTACTGGCGAATTGCTTGACCAGGAAGATTCCATATGGGGATGAAAGCATAGGCAGGGCCATGGCCAGATAGCTGCCAGGTACCGAGTCGGTCAGATGCAGTCCGCGCACCAGTAAGAAGAGGGGAATGAGCATCACCTGGCTGGGAAGGAACATGGTGCTCAGCAGAATGAAGAAAAGCACCTCTGACCCCGGGAAGCGCTTTTTCCCGAACCCGTAACCAGTCATAGCGGCGATGATGACCACGATGACAACCGTCAACATAGAAACGATGATGCTATTTAGTAACCAGCGCCAGCTCGGCCACGGACCGGTGAACAGTTTTATCCAGTTGGCCAGCGTGGGCTGACTGGGGAAGAACTCGGGAGGCACAGCCATAGTGATGGTTTGAAGCTTCGACGAGCCAGTCACCATCCAATACAGTGGCAGCAGGAAGACGATCGCCAGCACTGTAAGAATGACATAGCTGAACAGTCGGCCCAGCCGGCTCAACCAAAGCTTTTGATGATGTGGCCTCTCCCTAGGTCTGCTGACCGTCGCAGCCGTCGTTTCCATAAGAGCCGCTCCTGTGTCCGAAAGATGATTTGCTCACGTCGTGTCCTACACCTCGGTGCGGTCCCACAGGCGCAATTGCCCGAAGGTGACGATAGCTACCAGGATCAACAGCACGACACCGATAGCTGATGCCTTTCCATACCTACCGGCAATGAAGGCGGTCTGGTAGATTAAAAAAACGAGCGAAGTACTGGAGTTAGATGGCCCGCCCTCGGTCAACATGTAGATGGTCTCCCAGATTTGAAAGACGCCGATAGTTTGAGTGGCGATGACAAACAGGATCACGGGTCTCAAGAGGGGCAGGGTGACAAACCAGGTACGCTGCCAATTATTGGCCCCGTCCACCACGCAGGCATCGAGGATGTCCTGGTTGAGATTGGCCAGGCCGGCCAGGAACAGGATGATAGGTTGTCCAATGGTGAAGGTTAACACCACCATAGACACTGCCCAAAAACTGGTCTTGGTACTTGCCAGCCAAAGAACTGGCTCGATCCCCACCAGCCCTAGCAGATAGTTCAGCAGGCCAAAGGTGGGGTTAAAGATCCATAGCCAGACCACCGACAGGATCACCCCGCCGGCCACCCCCGGCAGATAGAACGCACCCCGGTAAAAGGATTGAGCCCTAATGCCTCTGGGGTGTACGAGTAGCGAAATCATCAGGGACAAGCCGAGGGTGACCGGCACCACAACCAGGACATATTTGATGGTATTGACGAGTGCCTTCTGGAATTTGGCGTCACGAAACAAGCGTGCATATTGCTCTAACCCTACGAATTGCCGTTGATCTATGACGAAGGAGGCCTTGTAGAAAGACAGGCCGGCAGCCGCCGCGAGGGGTATAAGCATGAAGACCACAAAGGCCAAATAACCCGGGGCGATGAATAGGTAGCCTGCACGGTTGCGCCAGATTTCCCTGCCAAGCCCTGTGAGTTTGGCTGTCATACCGTTCTACCTCTTTAAAAATAACCAAAGTGGGCGGCTGCCGGGGAAATACCCCCCGGCAGCCGCCAGATTGAATCTGTAACTCTTATGGACTACTCACATTCTGCGATTATCGCACTCGCCTGCTCCACGAAGTCATCCAGGATGGCTTGAATGTCCGCATCCGGCTCCCAAAAGCCTTGCCGGGCCCTGCCCAGGTCAGACGCACTTCGTTGTAGTTGCAGGGGACGCCATTCCAGTAGTAGTAGTTCTTGGCGCCATGCTCCTGAGCCACCGGCACCACCCAGTTCCAGTCGGGGTCATCCGCCCAGGGATTCGCAGCATCGTTGCGTACGGCGACCTCGTTCCAGCCAGCCGCGATCTGCATAGCGATGTCTGGCTGCTGCATGTAGTTGATGAAGTCCAAGATGACCGCCAGTTTTTCGGGGTCTTCCTGTTCGAAGACACTCCAGGTGTGCGGGTTCCAGGTCCCCATGGGCGGCGGCGGCGCATCCGGCTTGTGCGGATAGTTCACCAGCACGTATTCCATTGGACCTTCGATAGAGCCATCTTCCAGCCCGAGTTTGGTCACGCCATTGTACCAGAAGCCACCCCCGGTCATGGCGATCTCCTGGCGCTTCCAGTAACCATCCTGGTCGTCATCCACAAAGCCGGATGGTCCCGGCACGATCAATCCTTCCTCGAGGAGACCGTGCAACCAAGTCATAGCCTCCACGCACTCCGGGCTGTTCACGGTGTACTCTCCCGTTTCGGCGTCGAAAAGCTCGCAGCCCGGGAAACCGCCAAACCAGTTGTTGAACGAGGTATCGAAGGACGGCGTCTTGGCGAAGAACATGGTGCAGTAGCGATCGGGGGGATCATTGATGGCGCGACAAGCCTCCAGGAATTCTTCGGTTGTCCAGTTGCGATCCGGGTCCTGGGGCAACATATCCTAGAGCCCGGCCTCTTCGAACATGGTTTTGTTGATGACGTAGGCCACGTAGCCGGTACCGGCCGGGATGGCATACAGGCCATTTTCATCCGTCATCAGGGATAGGATAGTGGGGTCATAGGTTGCCTTGTCCTCTGCGGTCAGCGCTCCCTCTAGCGATTCCAGTAGGCCCGCCTGGGCATATTTCCGGATGCGGAAGATGTCATCATAGTAGATGTCGGGGGGGGTACCGGCGGCCACAGCTGCGTCGACGTAGGTTGTGGTCCCACCTGCCTCCACACCGCGCAAGAAGAAGTCGATATTGACGCCGGAGTGCTCCTTCTCGTATTCGTTGATCACCCGGCTGTAGAAGTCGGACCACAGCTCCCCGGTGTCAGCCTTGGCCGAGCCCTCAGAACCGAAAATCCAATAGACGATGTCGACACGCTCGGGAGCTACCTCTACAATCACCTCCTTTTCGACCTCAACTTCCTGGGTGACGACCACCTCCTTCTCAACGACCACCGGTTGAACGCACTGGGCTGCCGTCAACGACAGAACAACAGCGGCTATCACGAACAGCATAATCCTCTTTGCAGACATTTGTCCCTCCTTGGAACTTCTGATGTCCTAGACACGACCGATCTGTGGGTTTGCATCTACTACACATGGTTCATAGGCATGCTCCCTCCCAGTGGGCACCACCCCATCCACGTCCTCAATCGCAGCCTTCCACTCTACAAATTGACCCACCAGAACTGCTACGCCTCAAGCAGGTCGGAAGCCCGGCGGATGCGTTCCTGTAGATACTCGAAGTGTTGCGTCATGCGTTGTCGAGCCAAGTCTGGGTCGCGGGCCTTCACCGCATCCAGAATAGCCTGGTGCTTTTCAAGGTCTTCCTCCGCTCGGCTAGTATCATGAATGATCGGATTATCGAGGTTCTCAAAAGCAATCCAGAATAGTTCGAATAGTCTATTGAACGTTTGATTGTTCAGGGCGCCGTACAGAATGCAGTGGAATTCCTCGTCTATGTCTTTGTGAGGCTCTCCGGCTTGAACTCTTTCCTCCCAAACCCCCATCAGCGTTTCAAGCCGATCCAGATCTTCTTCGCCAATTTGCTGAACGGCGTCTTCGATGGCCGCGCGTTCCAGCAAGACCCTAATCTGCATCAATTCTGACAGGGTGGTGGCATCAAAGCGCATACCATAGTTGAGGGTTTCAAGGATTGGCTCAAAGGTGTACGGGCATACGTAAAGTCCATCGCCGTGCCGGACTTCAACGATGCCCAGCGACTGCAAAGCCTTAATCGCTTCTCTGACAGAGCCGCGCCCGACTCCCAACTCCTGTGCCAGTCGCGTTTCTGACGGGAGTGGGTCACCTGCGCTCAATCCCTGATCCAGAATGTACTGCTTGACATAGTCACGGATAGCTTGGCTCAGAGCTGGTCTTTCAAGCGGTTTTTCCATTGGCAATCCCCAGTTTCTACGAGTATACAGAGGACAATCAAAGACGGGGGTCTGGATTGACGGCAGATGGCCGACTATTCAGCAATTCCGATGATCAGGCTATTGACATTGACTTCGATATGAAGTATAATTTTTATACGATATCAGATGTCAGATATCCCATGCCTATCTATTCTATCATAACTTGTTCTGGGTGTCAATAGTCTCTTTATCTCCGCGGGATAGATCAGCATCTCCACAGATGGGAAGTACTCGAACAGCAGGCTTCTCCGCCGGATACTCACACATATACAAGGGAGCAAATGATACATCATGAAAGCAGTTGTCTATCATGCCCCCGGCGATATCCGAGTTGAGGATCGGCCAGAGCCAACTCCGACGGAAGACAATCTAATCGTTGAAATTCACTGTTGTGCCATCTGCGGCACGGACCTTAAGCTTGCCACCGTCGGGAACCCACGTTGCCATCCACCACGCATCATCGGCCATGAGTTGGTCGGCCACATTTCCCACGTCGGTTCGCAGGTCCAGGGTTTTGCCGTTGGTGAACGCATAACATTGGCGACCACCCTTGCCTGCGGTGATTGTCAGCACTGCGACCTGGGCCTGGGCAACATGTGTCCCAATGCCAAGCCTATCAGCTATGATTTCGATGGCGGGTTCTCCGAGCGCCTGGCAATCCCTTCTATGGCCGTCGCTGGTGGTAATGTGATCAAAGTGCCCGACTCCGTCTCGGATGAGGCGGCCGCATTAAGCGAACCCCTGAGTTGTGTGATCAATGCGCTAGAACTCGCCGGTGTGAAGGCTGGCGACGGTGTCCTAATTATTGGTGGTGGCCCACTGGGCGCCTTGCACGCTGAAGCAACAAAGGCCCTGGGTGCAAAGGAGGTGATGATCGTGCAACGCTCAGAACCGAGGCTATCCTTGTTGCGCGAACTTGACGGCGTTAGGGTGATCGACGGTCTTCGGGAGGACGTGATGTCCGTGGTCAGGGAACGGACGGGAGGGCTGGGTGCCGACGTAGTTTCCGTTTGCGCGCCGACACGTGAGGCGCAGGAGGATTCAATTCACTTTGCACGCAAAGGTGGTACGGTCAGCTTATTCGCCAGTCTGCCGAAGGATGCACCAGACATCACGCTAAACAGTCGCGTGGTGCATTACGGTGAACTGCGCATTGTCGGCGCTTCGGATTCACGACCCGAGCACGTAGTTAGGGCCGTTCAACTGATGGCTGAGGGTAAGATAGACACTGCCCCAATTATTACCCATCGAATACCATTAGAAGACATTCACGAAGGCTTGGACCTAATGAAAAACAAACAGTCTTTGAAGGTTTTAGTCTATCCCCCAAGGAGATAAGCATGATACTCAACACCAGACATATCGGCATCGTGGTGCAGGATCTGGAAAAGTGCCTGCACTTCTGGCGAGATCTTATGGGGTTGGAGGTGGCGATAGACTTCTGGGAGACAGGCGAGTTTATCGACACCGTCCAAAACCTGAACGGCGTAAATCTACATATGATTAAGCTGACCGCGCCTGATGGCTCGATGATCGAGCTTCTCAAAGATGAGGCGCACCCAACTCCTCCTCCGGAACGAAATAGGATGTGCGATAGAGGCATTCGTCATATTGCCTTTACCGTGGCTGACGTGGAGGAATCGTGGCGGGTCCTGCGTGACAATGGTTGTGAGGTATTGAGCGATCCTGTCTACGCGCCGGACGGAAAAGCTAGGCTCTTTTTTGCACGTGACCCTGAGGGGAATCTACTGGAAATCGTTCAAATATCGGGTCTCACGGGAGCAAACAATGGGTGACGTAGCAAAAATTGAAACAAAGCATCGCCGCATGGTCTCGGAAATCCCCCACCCTGCCTCTCAGGCCGTGATTGACGAATTAAGCAAGCTGGAACCCCGCTCGATGGCTGGTTTTTCATCGGTGGTCTGGAATAAGGCAGAAGGATTCCAGGTTTGGGACGGGCATGGCAACCAGTGGCTTGATTTTACTTCGGCCATAATACTGACCAACGCCGGCCACTCCCATCCAAAGATTGCCCAGGCTATTCGGGACCAGCTTGACACTCATCTGTTTTATAGTTATTGCAACCCCACTGAGATTCGACTTAAGACCGTCAAGGCCATTATAGAAATCCTGCCCCCATATCTTGACAAAGTTTTCTTGCTAAGTACCGGGACGGAAGCCGTTGAGGCAGCTCTAAAGCTTAGCCGGATGCATGGGCAAACGATCGCGCCCGGCAAGATCCACATTCTCTCCTATTACAATTCTTTCCACGGCCGGACGATGGCGGCTCAGACGGTGGGAGGGTTCCTGGATCAGCAAGAGTGGATGGGCGAAAAGCCAGGTGGCTTCCATCATATCCCGTTTCCAGAATGTGCGTTCTGCCCCTGGGGCAAGCCGAAGTACGAAAACTGTGGCGCAGAATGCCTGGAACGATCGCTGGAACAACTTCGAGAACAAGGTGTCCAGGATGACCTTTTTGCCGGCGTTATAACCGAAACATTTCAAGGTCCCACTGTTGCCTTCATGCCTCCAGACTATGCCCATGCACTACGTGAGTGGGCAAACAAGCACAAGGCTCTGCTTATTTTCGACGAGGAACAAGCAGCCTTTGGCCGGACGGGCAGATGGTTTGGGTTCGAGCATTATGGGGTTGAAGCGGACCTGATCTGCTTGGGCAAAGGCATAACCTCCTCTTTGCCCATGTCAGCCGTGGCTGGACGATCTGCGATTCTCGATTTACCTGAACATGGCGAGATGAGCAGCACCCACACAGGAAACCCCTTGTGTTGTGCCGCAACGATAGCCAATATCAACACCATTCAGGAAGATGGGCTGCTAGCGAATGCCGCTGCACTGGAACCGGTGATGCAGCGGTCTTTGGAGGATCTCCGCGAGCGTTTCCCCGGCTATGCGGGGGGCCACAATGGCAAGGGGTTGGCCTGGGGTGTGTATATATTGGACCCTGTCACGCGGCAACTAAACCCGAACGTGGCGCAATCTGTCATAACGCGGTGTATGGAGCTTGGCCTTTTGATGCTGCCAACCGGGGCGCGTGGCACGCTGAAAATCGCGCCTCCTCTGTGCATTACGGAGGAAGCGCTTCTGGAAGGGATTGAAGTGATCGAACAAGCTTTGGCCGAGTGCATAGGAGAAAGCTGATATGAAGACAGGTATGAGCTCACGAGAGCGAATTCTGGCCACGTGCGCCCATAAGCCGATCGATCATATACCCTTGCACCTTGATGTCCACCCCCTCTATTTTCAGTATGACCCGCAGGCGGCTACCTGGGAAGACCAGTTTGAACGCACCGACGCGCTGCTGGCACTCGGCGCCGATGCGATGATCGAGGTGTGGCTGCCCGACCCGACCTTTCATCCAGACGTTAAAGTCCGTAGCTGGCGCGAAGAGAAGAACGACACAGTGCTGCTGGGAAAAGAATACGAAACGCCGGCTGGTCCGCTACGGCATGTGATCAAAGAAACCCCCGACCTGTACAAGTGGAACAAGATCAACGGAAAAACCCTTGGGCAATTTGCTGATAACCTGATAGACGGCGTTGGTCTGCTGGAAGACGTGAACCCTTCACGCAGCGTTGAGTTTCCGATCAAGGGACCCGAGGACTTACCAAAGATGCGCTATCTCTTCCAGCCTATGGGCGGGGAGAGATTAGCCAAGTGGCGTGAAGACGCCTTTTACGCCAAGAAAGAAGCTCAGAAGCGCCAGGTGGTGTTTATCGCCCGCCGCACTTATTGCGGGTCAGCCTTGGTATGGCTCACAGATGCCATCAAGACTATGCTCACGTATGAAGAGAACCCTGAATATGTGGGTGAGTTCCTGCAGATCATCCACGAATGGCAATTGGCGACACTGGAGATGGTCCTCGACATCGGGGACATCGACATCGTGACCCGTTTTGGCTACTATGACAGCCCTGACTTCTGGGGCCGGAAATATTTCGACTACTACTTGCGGCCCAAAATGGACCAGGAAGCGGACCTGGTTCATCAGGCGGGGGCATTGCTCCGGCAGCAGCAAAGCGAGGGGGTGACCCAGCTTGTAGATATCTATAAAAAGATGAGAATTGACATCTTGTGCGATATTGACCCGGTGCAAGGCCAGGAAGATATGGCCTTGTTAAAGAAGAAACTGGGGGCCACCAAAACGCTTATGGGGGGGATTAATGGCGATTTGTTCCTGGTCAATGCTTCTCCTGAGGAAATTGATCAAACTGTGCGTGGGACTCTAGAATTGATGGCTCCGGGCGGTGGATTTATTATGCACATCATCCCCGGCATTTACTCCGGTGTGCCTTGGGCTAAGGTCCTGAGTCTGATTGAGGCATGGAAGAAGTACGCATAGCAGAAATTCCCGTTGTGAGGCAAGGTTAAGACTTCGGAAGTCTCCATCAAGCTATTTAGCCAGCAAAATCGCTTTCAGCGAAGTGCCCTTGGATCGCGTTTTGTATGGCGGTGACATTCCGTCGGACCTTGTGCGTGGGCAGATGGTGGGATTTGGCTTTGCCTGGGCGCTTTTGACTGAAGAGACGATCGAGGACATGAATATCGTTCATTGCGATTCTCGTTCTACGTTTGTGTTGTACGAGACCCTCCGGGCCGCGCGAAGAGCTATGTTCCGGGAGGGACTTAGTCGTGAGCAGATCGAGGATATCTTCTACAACAACGCGGTCAGACTCTTGAATCTACCATGCGGCTAGATATCTGTGTTACTGATCCGAACATATGAAACTAAACAAATTCGGGCTTCTATGGGGCGCAAAGAAGTTTAGATAGTTATGTTCGGATCAGTAATGGATACTCTGAACGGGTCGGCAAGTCCAACATTGTCAGAATGTCTAGACCGGCAGGCAGGTTCCCTAAATGACGAACGATCTGGAGGTGATATATGGCTAACCTTACTGGCAACATTGCTATGGTAACAGGCGGGGCCACAGGCATCGGGGCGGCCATCGTCGAGCGTTTGGCTATGCAGGGTGCGGATGTTGCCTGTTGCTACAACACAAGCCGTGCGGCTGCCGAATCTCTTGCAAAGAAGCTCAAGGAACAAGGCAAGGATATTTTCCCAGTGCAAGTGGACGTATCCGACAGCCAAGAAATCAAAGACGCAGTCGAATCGATTGTAACGCACTTCGGCCATCCCATAACTATCCTGGTCAACAATGCAGGTGACATCATAAGGACTGCTCCGACGGAGGTCATGGATGAAGATCTGTGGGACAAGGTCATGGCAGTGAATCTAAGGGGCCCGTTTCTTTGCACCAAGCATTGTATTCCGGGCATGAAGTCCGCAGAACGTGGACGAATAATAAACATAAGCTCGATCTCCGCTCGCACCGGAGGAGGACCTGGGGCCGTCCATTACGTTGCGAGCAAGGGTGGTATGGAATCTTTGACGCGCGCCCTGGCCAAGGAACTGGCTCCATTCAACATAACTGTGAACGCGGTCGCTCCTGGCGATATCTATACGCGCATCCACGAGCGCTATAACACACCGGAGGCCCTCGAGAAGATGAGGCAACTCATTCCATTGGGAAGGCTTGGCGATCCAGACGAGGTGGCCACAATGGTCACCTTTCTGGCCTCCGATGATGCCTCGTATATCACGGGCGCGGTCGTAGCCGTGAATGGTGGAAAGCGGATGGATTGACATGAGACTTGCGAACAGAGTGGCTGTGGTAACCGGTGGTGGCAGCGGTATCGGCGCTGAGATTTGTCGTGCCTTTGCCAGAGAAGGGGCTCTGGTAGCGGTCACCGATCTGCGCCGGGAGGCAGCGGAGCAGATTGCTGCAGAAATCCGGGACTCCGAGGGCCAAGCGTTCTCATGGGGTCTTGAAGTTTCCGATCATACGGCGGTGGAAGACGCGGCTGATGAGATCGAGAAGCGATTGGGACCACTGGACATCTGGGTCAACAACGCCGGCATTTCCCGGGTTGTTCCCTTTCTTGACTGTACCGGTGACCTATGGGATCTGATAATCAGAGTAAATCTGAAGGGCACTTTTGTCGGCTGCCAGGCGGCCATCCGCCGCATGCTGCCCCGAAAGCGGGGCGTGATCGTGAACATGTCATCTCAATCTGGCAAGGTGGGCAACAGCCGCTATGCCGCCTATTGCGCGAGCAAATTCGGGGTCATTGGCCTGACTCAATCATTGGCCCGAGAGTTTGCCGGGCAGGGAATCCGGGTCAATGCCCTGTGTCCTGGTGTGGTCTTTACTCCACTTTGGGGTGCGCAACTAGAAGACTATGCCCGCAAACGGAATATCAGGCCGGAGGATGTCCGGTCCTACCTGGAAGAAAAAACTCCCATAGGTCGGTTATGTACCCCCGAAGAAGTGGCTTATACCGCTGTTTTTCTGGCCAGCGATGATGCCACATATATCACGGGGCAGGCGATTAACATTACTGGCGGCAGTGTTATGCACTAAGGGGATACTGATAGAATGAGCGCAGATGATCTCGATATTGATCATTTAAGTGAGCCTGATCGTTTTGCCAAGGTGGCACGCCTCCATCAGAACGCATTTGCGTGGAGGCCGCAAGGCCGGATACCACTAGGGATTCACGTGGTCAACCCGAACCACACGGATGGGATTGATTACTCCCAATGGCTTAATCCTGAGCCATTCCTGGAATTTCAAAGGAGAGTACTGGCAGATACCCTGGCTGTCGGCTCAGACCTGATGCCTGCTGTTGGGATCAACCATCTAGGAAACGTTGTGATTCCCAGTATGTTCGGCGCACGGCTACTAATGCCAGAAAAGGGTTCGACAACGCTTCAGGATATCGGGCCAGAGGCATACCCGGTTCTATCCGACATCCACGAGATAAACGAGTTGAAAATCCCTTCTCTGAACTTCGGGATTATGTTGGAAGTCGAGAACATAGCTCGCTTCTACCGTGAGAACCTACCGCGCTGGGTGCGCGTTATACCACCCGATGGGGCGGGACCGTTCTCCACCGCCATGCAGTTGCGTGGTTCGGAAATCCTTATTGAGATGATGGACTATCCGGATCTTTGCCATCGTCTTATTTCTATGTGTGCCAGATTGATAGTTGAGGTGCAACTGAGGCTGCGCAAGATAGTCGGCGCACCGCTACGTGATGAATATGTCACTAATTTTGGCATTGTGGGGGCTGGTCTGAGGCTGGGGGAAGATTCGATGGTGAATCTGTCCCCCACAATGATCCGAGAGTTCTGCGTTCCGGCCTTCGTCCAAGTCAACCAACAATGTGGCGGAAGCGGCCATATCCATTTCTGTTCGCTTACCCATTCTCGCTTTGAACATATCTACTCGTCATTGCTCCCGGTCTCGGAAGTGAAGGTCGTTAGCTCGCAGTTCGGCTTTGAGTACTACGAGCAGCATCTGGATGAACTGCGCGGTCGGATAGCTATAGAGTCTTTTTACGGTGAAGATGCCATAGAATATGTTTGCCAGAAGTACGGCTCATTCCGTGACTGGGCAAACTACTTCGTGCCACGTTTCAAGAACGAATCGGGACTCGTATTGTACTTTCAGGTGGACTCCCTCGAAGAGGGCCACGAGATTTGGGCCGCCTGGAAGGAAGCGCACCAGAAGTAATGCCAATCCCTTTGAAGAGTGTCGCGTTTCGAATGCTTCCATAAGGGCGCTACAGGATACGTCGTTTATCCAAAGAACCGGTATGAATAAGACGAACCAAGAAGCCTCGACACGCAAAAAGCAGAAGATTGGGTTTGTAATTGGTCTAGCAGCCAGCATTGTTGGCTATCTGGTAATCTGGCGAAGACTGAAATCAAAGCGTGCAACGGAGGTGAGATCTGCTAGCATAACTGGACATCTTTGCGCATCCGCCAGTCTGATTGCCGGCCTGGAATCGCATGATTTCAGAGCAGCCAACACCTTTGTGAAAGCGATGTATCCCAATAATGGCGGTTTGCTTCGATGGATACGGTTTATGGCCTGGGTCTTACCCCAAGTGTTTTACGTTATCCCCAACGCGCTGTCCTCTGTGAGTTTTGCCAGGCCCATTTCGCGCGTACCTATTTGGCTGGCAGAAGGTAATCCCTTTGCCAACTATCCCTGGTCTACCCAGCCTGACGCGAAGCTTCCCGAGGAGGTTCAAGTGGCGGTGATCGGGGCTGGCTTCACCGGGGCTGCTTGTGCTTACCACTGGGCAAAGCATGGGAAAGACACCGTGGTGATCCTTGACATGAATGATCCCGCCTCAGCCGCCAGTGGCAGCAATGAAGGGCTGATAGTCATGGGGCGCTATTTTGCAATGGTGAAGGGTACTGTGCGGAAACATCTCGATCGCACTCGAGCCGACTTGACACCGGCGCAGCGCGACAAGCTTGCCTCACAGTTTGCGGCGGCCTACGCCAAAAGCGCCTACAAGAATGCCGATCTTATTGAGAAGACCATTGCCGCAGAAGGATATGACTGTGATTATGCGCGGAATGGTTGGATTCAGATAGCAGACGAGAGAGATCAAGGGGCGCTGGAAGAATCACTGCATCTTGACTGGAGATCTGGGTTTGATGACCGGAAGATAATACTGCCTGCTGAGGCTCTAAATTTAGGAGGGATAAAGCTGGATTGTCCAGCCAGCTTTTCAACAGGAGCAGCCCACTTCCACCCCGCCAAGTGGGTCTGGTCTCTGCTCAAAACTGCCCTTGAGCAACCGTTTGTTAGCCTCTTTACGAATACCAGGGTTCTGCGGGTCGAGGATGCGGGAGATTACTACGAGGTGCATACCACACGCGGGATGATAAAAGCCCGCTTCGTGATCAATGCCACCGAGTCGTTCACGGGCCTTTTGCACGAACAGTACAGGAACCTAATTGAACCTGTTCAGACCCAGGCTGCTTTTGCCGGGGGCGGACCGCCAAAGATGCAGCCAGACATTGGTTACAGTTGTAAGCGCGGCTTCTTTGGCCGCATCCCTCACCCGCCCGGCGTGCTGTTTGGTTCTGACGAAACCCATCTCTCATACCATGAAGCCGGGCGCAATCGGCCGTCGCGTTTCATCACCAATTTCCTCATCGGCGAGTTGCATAATTATTTTGGACGTAGTTCACTTCACGTGACACACGAGTGGGGTTCTACGGCTGGCTTCACCGCAGACGAATTCCCGGTTGTCGGTCTGCTGGACGGCAAATGCCAGTACATTATCGGGGGAATGTGCGGATCGGGCACCGCGGTGTCTTTCAACGGTGCCCGGCACGTGGTTCAACAGATCCTGGGCTTGGACGGGCCAGATGATTACCCGGCTCAGTACTTCGCCCCAACCCGTCTACTCGCCCCTGAGGAGCATCCCTGGCCAGAAAGCGGAAACATAGAATGACTGGAAAAGAACGGATTCTGGTGGAAGGGACTCGACTCCGAATGCGCGGCCATCCGCTATTGGCTGGAAGACACCGAATAGCCTTCCGCGACGCTGCTTGGAGGTACGGCGAACTATGAACGCTCGCGAACGTGTGTTAACAGCACTAAACCACGAGGAACCGGATCGTGTGCCGATTGATCTGGGCAGTGTGGGTCCGACGGGTATCCATATCCTGGCCTACGAACGTCTGCTCAAAGTCCTCGGAATTGAGGAAGAAATTGAGATGTGGGACGTAGTCGGGCAATTGGCAAAACCATCAGAAACGGTTCTGGAGTTAGTGGGTGCCGACGTACGTGGAATTCGAGTGGGGGGTAGTGCCTACAATCCCGATCTATTATCGGCGACGGAACTGGTTGACCACTGGGGGACAGTCTGGCGGCGAACGGAGGATGGCCTCTGCTTCAACATTGTCGAATATCCTTTGAGAAACGCCACCCGAAGTGACTTGGCAAGTTACTCTTGGCCTGATGGCAAAAACCCCAATTTGGTGACCGGTCTGGCAGAAAAGGCCAGGTATCTGCAGGAAAATACACCGTATGCCCTTCTCGGCGAATTCGCGGGCCATTTTTTCGAACGGGCGCAGATGGTGCGTGGCTTTGACACCTTTCTCCTGGACTTGGCGGCTAATCGTGATTTCGCTGAAGAGATGATGGACCGTATCCTTGCTGTTGAGATTGACATCGTCTCCACCTTCCTGGACGCGGTCGGTCCCTATATTGACATCATCGCTTTCAAAGATGACATTGCCATGCAAAGTGGACCAGTGATTTCCCCCCAGATGTTCCGAGAGATGATCAAGCCGCGTATGAAAGAATTGATCGAGGCCATTCGGGGCAAAACGCAGGCCAAGCTGTGGTTTCATAGTTGCGGCTCAGTCTACTATGCCATCCCGGACCTGATTGAGTTGGGCGTCGAAATTCTGAACCCCGTCCAGGTTCAGGCTGCGGACATGGACACCGCTCGCCTCAAGCGCAAATTTGGAAAGAATCTCACGTTTTGGGGTGGGATTGATACGCAGCAGGTACTGCCTTTCGGAACCCCGGAGGATGTCAAAGCGGAAGTGAGGCGACGTATCTCGGATTTGGCCCCTGGCGGAGGCTACATTTTGGCCAGCGTGCATAATATCGAAGCGGACGTGCCGGGTGAAAATGTCTGGGCTGTGTATCAAGCCGCTCATAATCACGGCCGCTATCCGCTGCGCTAGCCAGAGTGTGTAATAGTGGAGATCAGCACGATAACCGAAGAGCTGCCGTGCGTCAATCTGGAGGGAGCTATGATACGTATACCCTTTACTGAAATGCAAAAAGAGTTTGAACGTGTTCTGCTCAAGGTAGGCCTAGCGCCAGACAGAGCAGCCTTGTGTGCACGGATATTGGCCGAAAATACCCTGGACGGTGTTGCCTCGCACGGCGTAAACAGGTTTGCAGGTTTCGTTGAGCAGATCAGACAGGGCTACTTTAAGGCCGACGTCGAACTGGGAAAAGTGGCCTCCTTCGGTGCATGGGAGCAATGGGATGGAAAGCTAGGGCTTGGCCCCGTGAATGCCTTTACCTGCACCGAACGCGCTCTTGAACTTGCCCGCGAGTATGGGGTAGGGTGCGTTGGGCTTAGAAACACCAATCACTGGATGCGAGGTGGTGCTTACGGCTGGCAGGCTGCCGAAGCCGGCTTTACGTTTATATGCTGGACGAACACAAAACCTAATATGCCTGCCTGGGGGGCACGTGACTCCCGTGTGGGCAACAACCCCTTGATTTTGGCAGTGCCACGTCAAAACGGGGCGGTCGTGCTGGATATGGCGATGACGCAGTTCTCCTACGGCAAGTTGGAGACCGCACAACGGAACAAGGCAATGTTACCCGTCCCAGGTGGGTTTGACATCCACAGCAATCTTACGCAAGACCCCGGTGCCATCATCGAGTCTGAACGGGCTTTGCCCATCGGTTATTGGAAGGGGTCGGGGCTGGCCCTGCTCTTGGACCTGATCGCCACGCTTATGTCTGGGGGACAGGCGACATATCAGATCGGTCAACAGGAGTCTGAATATGGCGTATCACAAGTGTTCATCGCCTTTGATGTGACTAAGTCCGGCGGTTCAACGTTGGTCAATCAGATTGTCGATCATGTCATCGACGATCTGCATAAAGGCATCCCCGTCGCAGAGGATGGCGAAGTTCTTTATCCGGGAGAGCGTGCGCTTAGAATCCGCCAGGAAAACCTGGTGAATGGCATCCCCGTTGATCCGTCAATCTGGCAACACATATTGGCACTCTAAGGCATGAGCTATGGAATTCTCCTTCAGAGCAGTATTGGTTGACTATGATGAGCCTCCCCCAGATTGGGTGGAAGGGGAGCTTGCCGACCGCGGTATTGAATGGGTCGCCAGGCAGCACCGTACCCCTGAAGCTGCCCTGGAGCTATCGCGAATTGCCGATGTGGTGATGATTCAATCGGTGCGTCCCTTGCTCAACCAGGCAGTCATCCAAGGTCTTGAACGATGCCGGGGCATCGTGCGCGTGGGGACCGGATATGACAGCGTTGACCTGGCAAGTGCCACCAAAATCGGCATCCCGGTCTGCAATGTTCCGGCCTACTGCACAGACGACGTAGCCGACCACGCGCTGGCGTTGCTCATGGATCTTGCCAAGCACGTAACCTGGCACCATTGCTCCATCCGGTCTGGGAATTGGTCTGGCACCGGGTTACCAACGCGCTATCGGATAAAGGGCAGCACGCTGGGCCTCATCGGCTTTGGACGCATTGGCCGCGCCCTGGCCAAGCGGGTGAGCGGCTTCGGCATGACCGTAGTTACCTATGACCCTTACGTTGACGCCGAGACAGCCTCCCGCTATGGAGTGAAAAAAGTGCCCCTGGACGAATTGCTGATGCGTGCCGATTTCATATCGCTCCACCCCCCACTAACTGACGAAACCTATCACATGCTGAGTACCAGCGAATTCAACTCGATGAAAGAGGGCGTATACATCGTCAACACCAGCCGGGGACCGGTAATTGATGAAGCTGCTCTGATAGAGGCGCTTGGCGCTGGCAAAGTGGCGGGTGCTGGCCTGGACGTGTTTGAGGAAGAGCCACCCCCCCTTGACTCGCCACTACGTGAGTTTGACACCGTAATCCTTACACCTCACATCGCCTTCAGCTCCGCAGAGAGCCGGATTGACCTATACCGCGACGCCTGCGAACTTGCCGTTGATATTGTCCAGGGTATCTGGCCAGAGACGGTTGTCAACCCAGAAGTTGAGGGCAAAACCGCATATTCGTTTCAACGACGTGAGTTCAACTCCCGTTCCGTCTAAAACGTTGCTCCTCAAATCAAATGGTGATAGAATGAACTTAACAAACCTAAGCTGAGCCGCTTATAGCATTATATGCACCAGAGCGAGCATCAAAGCTACCAACAGACATGGTCATTCGAAGGGAGTTGAGAAAATGGAAGTACGATATGCACCCGATCCGCGGCGCTTTGAAAGAATGAATACGGCTGAAGTCAGGCAGAGCTTTCTGGTAGATGACCTCTTTGTGCCAGGTGAGCTAAAACTGGTCTATTCGGACATAGATCGATTGGTGATTGGTTCAGCGCTACCAACCACTACTCCCTTGTCGCTTGAGGCTGGCCCAGAGCTGGCGGCTGATTACTTTGCCCAACGCCGCGAGATTGGGGCGTTCAACATCGGCGGCCCGGGGGGCGTCCGAGTTGACGGCCAAGAGTATCCCGTTGCCAATAAAGAAATAGTGTATATCGGCCGGGGTAGCCAGGTGATTGAGCTCTCGACGCTTAACGCAAATAATCCGGCCCGTTTCTACCTAATCAGTTTGCCGGCTCACACCAGCTACCCGACCCAGCACGCCGGGCTCGAAGTAGCCGATCCCGTGCATTTGGGCAGTCAGGCAGAGGCCAACCGACGCACCATCTACAAGTATATTCACCCGCAAGGTATACAGAGCTGCCAACTGGTCATGGGGTTTACCGAACTGGCCGAAGGGAGTGTCTGGAACACCATGGCGGCCCATACCCATGAGCGCCGGTCCGAGGTCTATATGTACTTTGACCTGGAAGGGGATGCCTTGGTATTCCACTTCATGGGGCAGCCGCACGAAACTCGGCACATCGTTGTCAGAGAGGGTCAGGCGGTGATATCGCCCAGTTGGTCCATCCATGCGGGCGCTGGTACCAGCAATTACTGTTTTGTGTGGGCTATGGGCGGTGAGAACCAGGACTTCGGCGACATGGATGCAATTGGGATGGAAGAGATAGCATGATTTTGGATCTATTCAGATTAGATGGCAAGACAGCGTTGGTCACCGGGTGCAGGCGGGGCATTGGCCGCGCTATGGCCAACGCTTTGGCTGAGGTTGGGGCGGACATCGTCGGCGTCAGTGCCTCGCTAGAGGCCCATGGCAGCGAAATAGAGCAGGAGATAACCGCCACAGGTCGCAACTTCACCGGATACGCCTGTGACTTTTCAGATCGCCAGGCGCTTTATGCCTTTATTGAGCAGGTCAAGGCCGATTTTCCCCGCATTGATATTCTGATCAATAACGCCGGCACCATCTTGCGCAAACCGGCGATTGAGCATCCAGACGAATACTGGGACCAGGTCATTGAGGTCAACCTCAATGCGCAGTTTGTTCTGAGCCGCGAGATTGGACAGGAGATGGTCAGGCGCGGGTATGGCAAGATTGTCTTCACGGCGTCGTTGTTGACCTTCCAGGGCGGTATTCTCGTGCCTGGGTATTCTGCCAGCAAGGGAGGGATTGGGCAGTTGACGAAGGCCCTGGCCAACGAGTGGGCATCCCACGGGGTTAACGTGAATGCCATTGCGCCCGGCTATATCGCCACCGACAACACGGCCGCCCTACAAGCGGACGAGGCGCGCAACAAAGCCATCTTAGAGCGGATTCCGGCCGGGCGATGGGGCCATCCAGATGATTTTAAAGGGGCGGTTCTCTTCTTGAGTTCAAGCGCCTCTGACTACGTTCACGGGACCATTTTGACCGTGGACGGTGGCTGGATGGGGAGGTAGGAAGGCCTTCTACCAACGAGCTGCCAGCCTTACCATTTCTCCCTGTCAGATCAGGTTTCAAAGAGAGAAATAGGAGTTTCGCCGTGGTGGTTAACAAAGTTGTCACCTTTGGAGAAATTATGATGCGGCTGTCGCCGCCAGGGTTTCTGCGATTTGGCCAGGCCCGCTCACTTGATGTGATCTACGGCGGCGGCGAGGCTAACGTGGCTGCATCGCTGGCCAACTTCGGCCTGCCGGTGGATTACGTCACTCGCCTGCCCGACAACGACCTGGGTGACGCCTGCATTCAGTTCCTACGTCAGCACGGCGTAGGCGTGAACAAGATCGTGCGCGGCGGTGAGCGGCTGGGCATCTATTTCCTGGAGATGGGGGCCGTGCAGCGCGGCAGCAAGGTGGTCTATGACCGGGCTAACTCGGCCATCGCTACCATCGAACGGGGAATGATTGATTGGCGACAGGTCTTCGCCGATGCCGATTGGTTCCATTGGACAGGCATCACCCCGGCCATCTCGGCAGGGACAGCCGACGTGTGCCTGGAAGCGGTTCAGTTGGCCAAGGAGATGGACTTGACCGTCTCGTGCGACCTGAACTACCGCAAGAAGCTCTGGAAGTGGGGCAAGATGCCAGGCCAAGTGATGCCTGACTTGGTGCGTCACTGCGACGTGGCCATCGGCAATGAGGAAGACGCCGACAAGGTCTTCGGCGTCAGAGCACCCGAGACAGACGTGACCGCGGGGGTGGTCGAAGCTGACAAGTATCACTATGTGTGCGAGGAACTGGCGAAACGATTTCCCAACTTAAAGACAATTGCCATCACCCTGCGCGGCTCCATTTCCGCCAGCCACAACACCTGGTCGGGAGTGATGTGGGACCAGGGGGAATTCTACCTTGGTCCCACCTACGATATCACCCACATCGTGGACCGGGTAGGGGGTGGTGACTCATTCATGGGCGGGCTGATCTATGACCTGCGCACCTACGGGGATGATCGGCAGAAGGCGTTGGATTTTGCGGTGGCCGCTTCTTGCCTGAAACACTCCATCTTTGGCGATTTCAATATGGTGACTGTCGCTGAGGTCGAGAAGCTGATGGGCGGCGATGTATCAGGCCGTGTCTCACGCTGAATGACTGGAGTTGGGATTGTAGTCCCTGTTTACGTTTGAAAGGAGACAGAGATGCTTCCAAAAAGCCGGATGATCGCCGCTCTTGAGCACCGCAATGTGGACCGGGTGCCAGTTGGGGAGATTGGCGTGGACTACACCATCACCGAAAGAGCATTGGGGCACGAAACACTCTACCGAGCCAAGTGGAAGGAATACCAGGCATACTGGCAGGGACGACGGGACGAGATCGTCGAGAGCTACAAGCGGGATATCGTGGCCCTGGCGCGCAAGTTCGAGTGGGACTTCGCCCCGGCACCGCTGGTTCCGCCCCGGCGTCCCAGCTATGAAGTGCCGGAGTTTATCGAGGAGTATAAGTGGCGTTTTCCTGATGGCAGTGAGTGGGCCTTTTCGCCTGAGATTGAAGGCCACGCTATTCGCATCGAGTTTCCCGATATGTCGGTGGAGGATATCCCCCCCCCAGAGCCAATCGACGAGTCACAGCTAGAGGTCGCGGAGCATATCGTTAAGGAGTTGGGCGGAACTCATTTCATTTTGGGGCGACCTGCTGTGGATGGCAGCTTCCCTTATGATGAGACCGTCGGGCTGCAAGAGTTTCTGATGCGTATGATCACGCAGCCCGAGTTTGTAGAGCGGGCGACCGAGGCCTACACCGAGCGAACGATCATCGAGCAAAATGCCTTGTTCGAAGTGGGATGCGATGCGGTGCTGCCGGGATCTGACTATTGTGGCACCACCGGCCCGATGATGAGTCCGGCGCACTTCCGCCAGTACGTTTTCCCCTCCTTGAAAAGGATTTGCGACGAAACGCACGCGCGAGGCCGATATCTCATCAAGCATACCGACGGCACAACGTGGAAGATTCTGCCTATGATGATCGAAGCCGGTATTGACGGCTGGCACGGTATACAACCCTCAATCGGCATGGACCTGGCCAAACTCAAGGAGTTGTATGGGGATCAGATTTGCCTGTTTGGTGGATCAGACTGTGACACCCTGGTAGCTGGCACACCGGATGAGGCGCGAGAAGAAGTACGCTACGCCATCCAGCATGCGAGCCAGAACGGGGGGTTGGTGATTACCTCCAGCAATACTCTGATGGTCGGCGTTAAATACG
>JAUVPY010000310.1 GCA_030598425.1 Anaerolineae bacterium | reverse complement strand
CATTCCTCCTCGGTGATGGCCGGCTCGCCGTGCACGTTGATCGAGTCGTTGGGATACTCCAAGGGACGTGCCAGGCAGTAATTGTGCAGGGCAGCCCAGGCGCCCCCATCCAGAATGTCGCGCCGCCCGCTGTCGAAAAGCGTCTTGAAGGGGTATCTTAAGGTCCCCACCCCAAAGGCGGGCATGGCCGGATAGCCTCCTTCCTCCAAGACAATGTCGGCGTCAGCCATGAAGTTGTCCACTACAATTTCCAGCCAGTTGGTGGGCTTGCCGCCACCTTTCCACTCCAGATCCAGATCTGGCTCGTTGTTGGTCTCAAAGTACATCGCGCCAACTTCCACATAGTGCCTCACAGCCTCGCGTCCGCGCTGCCCAATGTTTCCTGGGTTTTGCTCCGGCCAATAGAGGCGGACGACCGGCATAATCCCCAGGCCAACCAGCCGGCGGGCCACGGGCAAGGCTGAGCCGCCCCCGTCGTCAATGATCTTCACCCACTTGATCTTCATCGCCAGCAATTGTTCGGCCCAGAAGTCCCAGTCACGTTTGCCCCACTCGTAGACACTTATGCTCCAGTGAACGCCTCGCCCGTTGTCTTCTGGGGGGCGTGGAAACTCGTGCAGCTCCATTTGTCTTCTCCTTTCTGTAGCTTTGTGGAGATGGCCGTTGACGGATATGAGAAGGGTAAAACCAATCTGCCAATTTGATTGACGGACTGTGTTAAACTAGATATCTGGATGTTCAGCGGGGTGGTTCTGGCTTGACCTAACCCGGTGGACCCGTCCCACCGGGTGCAGGTTTCCGTTTCATGATTGGTGATTCAACCGGAGATAGCCACGCGATCGGCTCCCCCTTCGTCCGCCCGGAATGTAGTCTGGGGTGAATGGGTAAAAGGATAGCTTCCGGTTGCTCTTCCTCGAGTGTCTCAGGGTCGTGTATAACGTGGAAGGTTGTGATTTCGGACTCGGTCTCGTTGCCGGCGGCGTCGTAGGCGATGAACTTGAGGACGTGGGTCTCGGTGTAGCCCAGAATGGGCGTGATGGTGGTGGTGTCAGAGATGATAGTCAGACCACCGGAATAGACCTGCACGAATTGAAGTGGTTCAGTCGGCTCCAGGGGATCAGGTACGATGATGACTTCGGTCAACGTGACCACCTGCTCGCTGACGATGCCTTCCGGGCTGGTCACAGTCTCGGTTTGAGTTATGACGGTTGCCTCGGTTGGGACGGTGTCGGACATCACGATGGTCCAGCGTGCGCTGTAAGGGGCAACGGTTGTCTCTTCAATTCTGTAGCCGTCCAGTAGAAATTCCACCCGATCCATTGAAACATTGTCCACCGCATCAACCTGGATGTTGACCCACTCGTCGTCCTCCATTCTGTATACTTTGCCATCTGGCGGATTGAGGGGAGTCACCTCAGGGGGTGTATTATCAACCGTCACCTGCACGGCAGCTTGGTCGAAGCTTTGGTCGTGGCGGACTGCGGTCAGTTGTAGGGTGTAAAGTCCCTCAGGCACGTTGGCGGTATCCCAGAACTCCAGCGGGCCGCGCTCTACCTGGCTGGAATGATCGCCACCGAGCTGAGTCCAGGAGCTGGGATTGAGGCCTTCCCCGTATTCTATGCGGTAGAGGGCGAAGTTGTCGGTCAGTACGTTCCCGCTGATGACCACCCCGCCGCTGACATATTGATAGGGGGTCGGGCTCATAATGGCCACCGGGCCGCTGGCAATTGGTTGACCGTAGGCGTCGTCGTATTCGTCGGGTGGCTGGGGGATGTCGCCGTCACGCATCCAATCGGCCGCTTCGGGAGGGTAGATCTCATAGACGCGTTCTTCGACCAATTCCGGCGGCGTATAGACAGTAGCCAGCTTTCCATTCTCCCGGTTGATGCGAAAAACCTGATGTACGTTGTCTTCGACTTTGGGCTCGGAGCCTTCCAGGAACATCTCAACGACGGTCCCAGGGCTGTGGTCGGTGGGCAACAAGCCCGATGTGGCATCTACTCGCACATCCACCAAGCCAGCGGGGCGCAGATACCACTCGGCTGGCTTGTCTTTCAGAAAGTAGGCCATCACCTCGTGCCAGATGGGGGCAGCACCTGTTAGGCCAGTTACGTCTTTCATGGCTTCGTTGTCGTTGTTACCTACCCAAACGGCCACCGCGATCTGGGGAGTGAAACCAATGGTCCAGTTGTCCCGGAAATCGTCGGTAGTGCCGGTCTTGGCCGCAACGCGGCGGTCTTCGAAGAAAAGATCGCTGTTACGACCAAAGGCCGCAGCGCGGGCATCGTTATCTGACAGGATGTCGGTCATCAAGTAAGCCAGGGCAGGGTCAAGCACTTGCTGCGTTTCAGGCTGTGAGTACTGCCATACAATGTTTCCTGCGGAATCCTCTACCCGTAAGATGGTTACAGGATCAAGGGTACGGTAACCCGGACGCTGTAGTTCGGGTGCCACTGGCTGGCCGGCCATTACCCCCATGTTGGCAAATACGCCGAAGGCATAGGCCATGTCCAGGGGTTTGACCTCGCCGCCGCCAAGCGTCAGCGCCAAGCCGTAAAAGTCACCATCAAGGGTAGAAATGCCCATGCGGTGTGCCGTGTTGATGACGCTGCGCACGCCCGCCTGTTGCAACGTCCAGACAGCAGGTATGTTGTAACTGCGCGCCAGGGCTTGCCGCAGCCGCACCGAGCCGTGGTATTTGCGATCGTAGTTCTCTGGCACGTAAGGGGGATTGGGCGGGTCGGGAAAGGAACGACGTATATCCATCACCATCGTGGCTGGGGTGAGCGTATTCTGGGCAAAGGCAGTGGCATAGGTGTACGGTTTGAACGAAGAACCTGGCTGGCGGCCTGGATCAGCGGCGCACACATTCACGTTGCCGTCAATCTCCTCATTCCAATAGTCGATGCTGCCGACCATGGCCAGGATTTCGCCTGTTCTAGGCCGAACGGCGACCACGCAAGCGTTGGAGGCGTTATGACCCTCTTCCATCAATGTGACGACCTGTTCGCGTGCAATGCGTTCGGCCTCATTGTTGAGGTCCAGGTCGAGGGTGGTGTACACTTTGAGCCCACCCCGGTAAACGAGGTCAGGGCCGAACATCTCCTCCAATCGCTTACGGACGTAGATCGAGAAGTGGGGAGAAACGATGTCGAACCGCTCCTGTACTGGCTTGATGTCCAACGGTTCAGCAAAGGCAGCATTCGCCTCTTCTTGGGTGATGTAACCGTCGCGGGCCAAGGCCCCCAAGGTCAACTTCTGGCGGTTCTTGGCCTCTTCAGGTCGATCGATGGGGTTCAACAAAGGGTACTGGGGGATGGGAACCAACATGGCACATTCGGCCACACTCAGCTCGCTAACTGGTTTTTGAAAGTAGACCTGGGCCGCGGCCTGGATGCCATAGGCCAGGTTTCCGTAGTGATTGGTGTTGAGATACCACTCCAGGATTTGGGGCTTTTCATAGCGACGTGTGATCTCGGTGGCCAGGATGACCTCCTTGAACTTACGCGCGTATGAACGTTGGATTCGCTCTTCGGGGTCAATGATGATGTTCTTGATCAACTGCTGGGTGATGGAGCTGCCCCCCTGGATGGACCCTCCCTGCAAATTCTGCCAGAAGGCGCGAGCGATGCCTTCAGGGTTAAAGCCGGGGTTCTCCCAGAAAGATTTGTCCTCCAATGCTACGGTGGCGTCGATACAATGCTGCGGTATCTGATCCAGCGTCATGTACTCTCGGTCGCCCAGACGTGGATCAAAGACTTCATACAGGAGCGTTTCACCTGTTCGATCGTAGATCTTGGTGGTCTCGAAATCTTCCTGCTCAGTCTCGATGGCGCCCGGGTCGGGCAGGTCCTTGGCGTAATAGGAGTAGACGCCAAATGCAGAGCCCAGAGCCGCCAGGACAACGCTGGCATTAAAGAGCAGGAATAAAAGAATTACGACTACCAGGCCTCGAAGCAGCCATGAAAAGAAGCCCGGGCGATGGCTCTGGCGCCTTGCCCGTCGCCGTCGGGTAAGAATCACTCTTCGACGTGCATCCATCCGCGTATCCTATCCGATAAGTAAGAATTGGGGAGGGGAGGAATGAGCGCTCTCAACTCCCTCGTACAACATGGTACCAGAAGGAGTATGAACGGGCAAGTTTGCCCCCACTTCGGTATGACTATGTGCCTAGAAAAACTACTTGACATATATCACGCGGTATGGTAGAATAATGGCTGCACAACATTATGTAGTGTACATTTGACTATGCCGTTGCTTGTCACAGGGCGATTCTTGTTCGATGTCAAGCACATCCAAATAAGTCTTGGTGTACATTCACTGTTTTTCGGCCCACGGATTCAGCGACCTAGCTACCAGGACATCTGTGTCCGTACTTAGATGAAGGGAGGCCCCCATGAGAAGGTCCCCAAGCTTGATGACGGCTCTCGTTCTAGCTTTT
>JAUVPY010000290.1 GCA_030598425.1 Anaerolineae bacterium | reverse complement strand
ATCGTCTCAGGATTTGCGAACCGCTACAGATTGTACCGTCCGTTTTCCTCCTTTCATCTCATATCACATTCACAGCGCAGAGAGTCAAATAACCGGGCAATCAGGCATCGGTCTGAAATTTGATTCCCTAACACCCTGGCTCTACGCATCACTACTACACATTATAACAGAATCTACATCGCCTGACAAAGATTTTCACTGATCTGAATTGCCTATTGCAATTCTGCGACAATCTGTGGTAAAATGGGGGCACCATCGCCCTCCGATGGTAAGGGGATGCAGTGACAAGTTCACAGAAACCGGAAGACCACGTCCGGTCGTCTCTACGGCGTGGCCTGTCGGCAGCACGTGCCAGCGATCAGACCGAGGCACGTCGCTGGCTTCAGGTTGCCCTGGAAACAGACCGGGACAATATCACCGCCTTGCTTTGGTTGGCCTGGCTGGCGCCCACCCAGCAGGAGAGCTTGAGCCTGCTCGGCCGCGCGCTGGAGCTGGACCCAAAGAATGAACGCGCCCGGGAAGCTATTCGCTGGGCGCGGCGCCGCCCTTCAGCCAGAACCCTTCGGGCTGACGCCGATGCCGACCGGCCTGAGGGAGAGGCGCTTTCACCGGTGACGGGGCTTCCCGGCCAGGCTGACCGTCTGGACGACGCCCTAAGTTCGCCGGAAGCACGGGAGCAGGCCCGCACTGGAGTCGCTGCCCACTGCGCCCGCGGGCTCATTGGACCATTGGGACTGCTTCTGGCGGTCGCCGCTTGTCTGTTTGTAATCGGGGTAGCGCTGACAGCCTGGTACTCACCCTCCGCCGTGCTGGCCTGGATGCTTCCTACGGCCACACCAACACCCTCCCCCCTGCCAACCCTGCCACTCAATTCTGTCGACAGCCCAACGGACAGCATTGTATCCGTACCTACGTCCGCCTACACACCCGATCCCCTGCCGACCCCTACCCCGACGGTTATACCCAACCCGACGGCAACGATACCACCTACGCTCCCTACCGCCACGCCGGCCCCAGCACCGGCGTCCGATCACCCTGCCAACGGCGAGAAATGGATCGACGTGGACCTGACGCACCAGCTACTGACGGCTTACCAGGGGAACACGCCTGTTTTTCAAACCAGCGTTTCGACCGGCCTGGGCAACACGCCCACCGTCGTCGGTCAATTCCGTATCTACAGGAAGCTGACGGCTACCGACATGGCTGGGCCTGGCTATTACTTACCTGACGTGCCCTATACGATGTACTTCCACGCGGGCTACGCTGTGCACGGGACCTACTGGCACGACAACTTCGGCCAGCCGATGAGCCACGGCTGTGTTAATCTGCGCACCGAGGATGCCAAGTGGCTCTTCAACTGGGCTGATCCCTCTCTGCCGGCTGGCGCGCGCCAGGCACGTTCCAGCGATGCCAACCCTGGCACCCTGGTCGTCGTTCACCATTAACCTCTTTTCCGGAGAAACAAGAAGCCGCCCTTACACGGGCGGCTCATCTTTTGGCGCGATTTAGGTTCTCGGGAGGAATCGGCTATTTGGCGTAATCCACGGCGCGGGTCTCGCGGATGACCGTTACCTTGATCTGGCCTGGATACTGCAGACTCTCTTCGACCTTTCGCGCAATGTCCTTCGAGAGGTTGGTGGCTGCGTAGTCGTCTATCTCCTCAGGATTGACGATGATGCGAATCTCGCGCCCAGCCTGGATGGCGTAACTCTCGTTTACCCCGCCAAAGGAATTAGCCACTTCCTCCAACGCCTTTATGCGCTTAACGTATTTCTCCAGGCTCTCACGCCGAGCGCCCGGTCGCGCGCCAGAGATCGCGTCGGCGGATTCTACGATGATGGCCTCTAACGAGTCTGCATCTTGTTCTACTTCGTGATGATGCGCGGCGATGATGTTGACCACTTTAGAATGGACCCCACATCGCTTAGCAATATCAGCACCGATCAGGGCATGTGGGCCTTCCACTTCGTGATCCACTGCCTTGCCGATGTCGTGCAGCAGCGCCCCCTCTTTGGCAACGCGTACGTCAGCGCCCAGTTCGGCAGCCATGATACCAGCGATATGGGCGCACTCGACGGCGTGCCGGTGCTGGTTCTGGCCGTAGCTGGTTCGGTATTTGAGACGCCCTAACAGCCTTATGATCTCGGGGTGCAAGCCGTGGACGCCAGCTTCCAAGGCAGCCCGCTCACCCTCTTCTATGATTATCTGCTCGACCTCCTGGCGCGATTTATCCACCGTCTTCTCAATGCGCGCAGGGTGGATGCGCCCATCGGTGATCAGCTTGGTCATCGCGACGCGTGCAACTTCACGCCGCACCGGATCGAAGCCCGACAGAATGATGGCCTCCGGGGTATCGTCCACAATCACATCAATTCCAGTAGCATTTTCAAATGCCCGGATGTTGCGGCCCTGGCGCCCGATAATGCGGCCCTTCATATCCTCGCCAGGCAGTGGCACCGCCGATACGACCGTCTCGGCGACCTGGTCAGTGGCCACGCGCTGGATGGCAACCGTAACGATTTTGCGCGCGCGCCGCTCACCCTCGTCTTTGGCCTCAGCTTCAATCTCACGCACGATACGTGCCATATCTTGTCGAGACTCCTTCTCTACCTCCTGCAGCAACAGATCCTTGGCCTCCTCCTGAGACAGACCCGCGATACGCCGGAGTTCAGCCACTTGCTTTTCGTAAAGGTTGTCAATTTCATTGGCACGCCGGTCAACTGCACTCTGCCGCTTGCTCAGCGCGCGTTCCCGGCTGTCAATGCCCTCAAAGCGGCGATCAACCGCTTCCTGACGCTTTTGCAGCCGTTCCTCCTGCCGCCGAAGCTCGGTGCCCCGGCGCTGCATTTCCGCCTCGGCCTCGTTGCGAAACTGAATGGCTTCCTCTTTCGCCTGGATGAGTATGTCCTTCCTTTGCGATTCGGCGTCAGCCAGGGTACGTTCTGCCTCGGCTTGGGCCGACTGCAGCTTGGCTCCCACAACGTACCGGTTTAGGAAATAGCCCAGCGCGAAACCGATTACCCCGACGACAAGACTGGCTACGACTATGACAATAAGATTCCCCATGTTGTTTCCTCTTCTTCCAATTTTATTTATCCTCAGTGCGAAACGCAACACCTCACCCCATACCTGCCCCTGCCCAGACGCAAGTGCGGGTAGCCCGTTTCCCACCAGAGGCTAAGCCGTGCCTAACACAGGACCCTCGGGTAGGTTAGGCATACTCAATCTTTAATATCCAATACTTGACCAGCTTTTTCGAGGGTCAGAGATATTGTATTGTAATCGAATCCACGACGGCTCAGATAGCCGACTATCTTTTGGCGAAATTCATCACCTGGCAGGTTAGCCCAGCGAGACAGACGACCCTCGACAGCGCGCCAAGCAGATGCCTCGTCATCCAGGTCACTCAATACCTGGGCGATTATCTCGTCGCTCACGCCCTTCTGGCGAAGTTCGTAACGCAGAGCGCGTTCACCGCGAGGCTTAAAACGCTCGCGATTCTCCAGCCAGAAGCGTGCAAAAGCTTCGTCATCTAGATATTTGGCCCGCTCCAAGCGCGCGATGACATCGTCCCTCACAACTTCATCAATCGACTTGCCGCGTAGGTAGCGCTCTACCTCTACCCGGCTGCGCGGTCGGTAGCTCAAGAACTGCACCGCCCGATCGAAGGCCCGGTTGCGTTCATCCTGAGCCTTAAGTTCAGCAATCTCCGCTTCAGACAGCACCTGGCCTTTATGCAGCCGCGCCGCCTCAACGGCATCCAGCCCAAAGGCGTACTCCCCATCCAGGTAGATATTGACACGTTCTTTGTTGCGTTGCTGAAACTTCAGCTCGGTGATGGTACCAGCCATTTTTCTTTAATTACCTGGTTAACTGCCTCCGGTGTGGAGCCCGCTGGCCACCAAAAAAAGACAAGCTGCGGCACACGCGATGCCACAGCTTTTCACGACAGTCAAACAGTAGATTGAGCTTGTTCGTCGATTTATATCTGACTCTTACTCTTGTCCTGAAAGGTCTCCGAGCCTGAGTTCTAGCCCACGTATTGGCCAAACCAGATTGGACACTTAATCATAGAAAGTCTCCTAGCAGCACCTGGCTTCAAACCAGTCTGCACCTGGCCAATCGGCATTATTGACAACATCGCCGCTTGGGCTCCTTATTCCCGTCCCATAGTGCTCGCCTTTGTCTTTGTTCCTGTCTGATCCATCGCAATGCAGGCGAACGGACGGGTCAGAAACCCTACTGCGAAGCACGGCATACTTTGCCCTAACGGGCTACGATCATACTATCGACGAACCGCCGAGAACTGGCCTATCCCTACAGGTATCTACTCTGGCTCCCAAATCGAATACCCATCCAGAGCCTTCCCAGGCTATTCAAAGCGTGCGGTTCAAGCTCAAAAGGTTACTGCAAGCTCTCAAAAACTTCTAGCTGTGGCGTCTGGCCGGCAAAAGGACGCCCCCGATTATCGAAGTGTGTGCAAGCGCATGGCCGGCCGCTATGCACTTGCTTCTTGGATTTCTTGTTCCGCTTCCGATGAAACTTCGAGAGGCGATAAACCTTTTGCCTCGCGAACCTGGTTCTCGATCTCTAAGGCCATATCAGGGTTCTCGTGCAGGAAACTCTTGACGTTCTCTCGGCCCT
>JAUVPY010000393.1 GCA_030598425.1 Anaerolineae bacterium | reverse complement strand
TAGCCCTTGCCAGGCGTTCGGATATCAATATAGAAGTTGTAGACCTCGGCCCCCGACAGCCGCTCGTGAACCAGGTGAGCGAACTTGAGGGAATACATGCAGCAGATTCTTGAGCAATACTCGTGGTGGTTCTTATCGCGGCTTCCCACACAGTGGATGATGGCAACGCTTTCGGGGGTCGTGACTCCATCGCGAAGCACGATCTTGCCGCCGGTGGGACCGGCCGCGTTTACCATCCGTTCAAATTCCAGGCTGGTGAACACATTGGCCAGCCGGCCATATCCATACTGCGGGATCTTGCGCGTGTCAAACAGGTCATAGCCAGTGGCCAGGATGACGTTGCCCACCTCGACTGTGAAAACTTCATCTTGCTGCTCAAAATCGATGGCCTCGGTGGGGCAGAACATCTGGCAGGCTTTGCACTTGCCTCGTTCAAAGTAGATGCAGTTTTCGGTATCAATCACCGGGTACTTGGGCACCGCCTGGGGGAAGGGGCGATAGATGGCTTTGCGATAGCCCAGGCCCGCTTCAAACGCGTCGTCGATCACCCGTTTGGGGCACTTTTCGGTGCAAACTCCACAGCCAGTGCACAGATCTTCTTCGAGGTAGCGAGCCTTCTTGCGAATGGTGACGGTGAAATTGCCCACGTACCCGTCCACATTTTCAACTTCACTGTAGCTGAGCAGGGTGATGTTTGGATGGTTGCCAGCATCAAACATCTTGGGGCTGAGGATACAGGCCGAACAGTCGAGGGTGGGGACGGTCTTATCGAGCTGGGCCATATGGCCACCGATGCTCGGCTCCCGCTCCACCAGGTAGACGCGGTGGCCAGCCTCGGCAATCTCCAGCGCGGCCTGAATACCGGTCACGCCGCCCCCTACCACCAAGGTGGCGGGGTTGATCTCGACCTTCATCGGCTCTAGCGGCTCGTGGTAAACGACCCGGTGGACTGCCGCGCTGACCAATGCTTTGGCCTTGTCGGTCGTGTCGTCCTGGTCGTCGTGAATCCACGAGTTGTGCTCTCGGATGTTGGCCATCTCAAAAAGATAGGGGTTCAGCCCAGCGCGGGCGCAGGCTCCCCGGAAGGTCCGCTCGTGCATATGGGGAGAGCAGGCAGCGACCACCACCCGGGTAAGCCCATTCTCTTTGATGTCGTCTTCAACCAATTCCTGGCCCAGGCTGGAGCACATAAACTCATAATCGCGGGATATCTCGACGTTGGGCAGACCAGCCGCCCACTCAGCGACGCGCTCTACGTCTACCTTGCCAGCGATGTTTGAACCACAGTGACAGACGTATACACCGATTTTCTCACCCATCGTCACGCGTCCCCACTGGGCATCGTCGGCATGGGCAAAGCCTGCTTGCTGGGTCGCTTTTTGGGCCTTCTCTCTTCCTGCCTTGGTATTTGCACGTCAATCTTCGCCAGGGCCGGGTGCGCGGAGACGATCTCAGACCCCAGACCAGCTTCCCTGGCGCTCATGCCGAAAGCGAGAGCCATCAACTGGGTGAAGTATAGGATAGGTAGCCGGTAATCGGCCCCGAAGTGCCGATTGACATTCGCCTGATAGGCGTCCAGGTTGAGCTGACACATGGGGCAAACACAAGCGATTACATCGGCGTGATACTCGGCGGCGTTGTGCAACAGGCGGCGAATGAGTTCATAGGCCACTTTGTCGCTGATCTGGGTCATATGGCCGCCACAGCATTGGGCCTTGAGCGGATAGTCCACCACTTCAGCGCCCAAAGCACGCAACAAGCGATCCAATGAGGTGGGATACTCGGGATTGTCAAAGCCATTCTCAGGTCGGACAATCAAACAGCCATAGTAGGGAGCCACCCGCAGCCCACTGAGCGGCTTCACCACGTCCCGGGCGACCCTATCGTAGCCAACGTCGGTGGCGATGACGTCCAACAGGTGCCGCACGTGCAAGCGCCCAGGGCTGTAACCAAGCCCGCCAGCCGCCAGCGCCTCGTTCACCTGTCCAGCCAGATCGGGGTACTTGCCCATATAATTCTCGGTTTTCTTCAAATTGACGTAACAGGCGCTGCACGGCGCAACCATCTCGTCGAGATCGTTGGGGACCAGCGCCAGGTTACGAGCAACCAAGGCATAGGCCTGCAACTGGTTGATGGCAAAGTACTCGGTAGCCCCACAGCAGTTCCAATCGTCAACTTCTTGAAAGACCAGCCCTAGTTTGTCGGCGACCGCCATCGCTGACTTGTGATAGGAAGCAGCGCTGCGCTCCAGGGAACAGCCAGGATAATATGCATATCTCATCCGGCACCATCCAATTCCCTGGCTTTATCCAGAATAGCCCTAAGTTGGCCAATATTCTTGATGGAGTTGGGTGTCAATGCCAACCGATCGCGGCGTAACATATCAAGGGCGAAGGTCCCCAGCCTGAGCTTGCCCAACGGTCGGTGTGTAAGGTGGTAACGGGTAGCCAGTCCCAACTCATAGCTGCGGCCAAACTGCTCCACCATGCCGATGAAGGTCTGCGACCAGTCAGGTGCGTCGGAGTCTTCGTACAACCCTTCGGCGATCGCCATGCGCTTCAGCGTGTACATGATGTCGGTGATAGGGATCTGTTGCGGGCAACGCTGGGTACAATAATGGCACGATACGCAATACCAGGGCGTGTTGCCGCGTAGTACTTCGTCCTTCAAGTTTGCCTCGAGCATAGCGAAAATGCGACGTGGTGTGTGGTCCATGTCCTCACCTGACGGACCCGACCCCCCACACGTGCCGCATTGCAAGCAAAGGCGCAACGTTTCACCCCCTGGCGTATTCGCCATGACCTCTTCATAGAAGGTCTTGGTGGAGGGGGAACGACCATTATCCAACACCATCCTTTAAACCCCCTAAGCAAATATCGTGAACCAGTCCACTAATTATTTGTGACTTTTGTCACTTGGCATCGCGTCAAAGTATAGCGGAAACCCCCTATAGTTGTCAAGTAGTTCACAAATGGAAATGCGGTGACGAATGTCACTTGTTTTGTGAAGCAACCGTTGCATTTCTGAGTCCCTTCGTGGTATACTGTTCCCATCTCCCCTAATCTCGAGGGGTTCACCCGATTATGGCGGAGTGTCCCCCGCCACCTGGAGGAATCAACCCATGACTTTGAAAGCAGAGATCCTCGCCCGCTTCTCGGGCGAGTCGGATGGACGGCCCTTGTACCTGCCCGACCTCACCTTGTGGTACGATTGGCACCGATCTCGAGGCACGCTACCCAGCGGGAGGGAGGACTACTCGCTGCCCCAAGTTGCCCGGGCCATGGGTGCTCCCGTGTGGTGGGCGGCCCGTCCCTGGCGAATTGAGACGCCCGGTGTGGAGGTAGTGACGACCGAGGAGGATGGGGAGCGTATCGTTCGCTCCCAGACATCGGCTGGCACATTGGTGGCGCGCTGGACTCTGATGGGCGCCAACGCCGAATGGTGGCAGACCGAATATCCGGTCAAAACCAAAGAAGATCTGGCGGCTGCCCTGGAGCGCGTCCATGCGCGCACCTACGTCCTGGACGCAAGCGAGTTAGCCCGCAGGGAGTCGCTGGTCGGCGACGACGGGGTGCTGGCCGTCGAGATCCCGCGCCGCCCCTATTCCGACGTGCTGCACGAAATCCTGGGTTGGAGTGAAGGCCTGCTGCTGTTGGGCGAGCCAGCGGTTG
>JAUVPY010000226.1 GCA_030598425.1 Anaerolineae bacterium | reverse complement strand
TCAGCCATACACTCGATCACCCTGGGGAACGTGCCGTGTCCGGAGTGCCCCTGGGCACCCACGATGTTCGCCCTGCGCACCTGCAGCACTTCTCCGGTCACGGGCATTTTGGCGTCTGCGCGGGCCAGCACCACCACCGTGCTGTTGAGCGTCCGGCCCTCCCAAATCGTCTGCTCGATCTGAGGATACACGATGGTCGGCAAGCCGGTCGCTTCCAGGTAAAGATCTGCGCCCATCCCATCGGTCAGGTCCAGCACCTTTTCTGTGAAATCTTCTTTGAGCGGGTCGATGGCATAGTCCGCACCCATCTCCAGGCCCAGTGTGGCCCTTTCTTCCTCCGGCTCCGACAAGATGACCACAGAAGCACCCTGCCGCTTGAGAATGGCACAGGCTGCCATTCCAACCGGCCCACCTCCGCAGATGACCACCTTTTCGCCAGGCCTGATGCCGCCCCCTCGTTCGACCAGGGCGTTATAGGCGACACTGGTCGGCTCTACCAGACTACCCGCCAGAAAGACATCATCCCCTTCATAGGCACCATCCAGGGGATCCAGGCTCCATAGCAGCCTGGCTGGCACGACGAGGTATTGCGCAAACCCGCCGTTGATGTTGATGCCGATCTCGTCGAGCCGTTCGCAGTGATTGGGATAGCCGTCGGCACACGGTTTGCACTCCCCGCACCACACCATCTCTTCCGTGCACACTCGCTCCCCGCCTTTAAACGGCCTGTTGGTCACCTTGTCGTAGGCTTCGCTGCCCGCATCCACCACGATTCCCGAGACTTCGTGACCGAGGATACTGGGGAACCCCGTAAGCCCGGGATAGAACATATAGCCGTCGTCATCCTGCTGGGCGATGTGGACATCACTGCCGCAGATGCCACAGGCATTTACTTGCAGCAGAACTTCGTTCGGACCGGGTGTTGGAACATCGTAATCGACGATTTTCACCGTCGGGTTTCTCCATACCTTGCTTCCCAAGTACGTCTGCCGCCCTTCGATATCCTTGGGACCAAGCTTGAAATCCGGTTTGGGATCCCACTCCGCAAACAGTGTTACGCCCTGAATTTTACCTTGCATTTTATTTTTCCTCCTCGAAACATATTATTGTAGATGCTGGCTTAGGGAATCAGAAGAATCTTGGCACTGTCCGTCGCTTTCTGGCCCAGCTCGAAGGCCTCCAGGACATCGGCCAACGGGAACTGATGGGTGATGACCGGGGTCAAGTCAACTAGACGGCGCGACATGAAGGTCAGGGTTTTGGAGAAGAAGTAGGGACTGCCACTTGAACCGGCGATGGTCGCGCCTTGAAAGATCGTTTTGCCGATTTCAAGTGGGATCTTGCGCCCCACACTTTGACCGATCAGGACAATGCGACCCTGCTTCGCCACGACGTCTATCGTTGCCTCCAAGGCGGCGTTGCTGCCGGAGCACTCCAAAACCAACGTCGCTCCCCGGCTATCTGTGCGGTCTAACACTTGCTCCACCAAGTCTCCGGCTGTTGGGTCTATCACCACATCGGCTCCCAGGTCCCGGGCCATCTGCCCCCGGACCGGCTGCGGCTCAACCACGATAACCGGTGCGCCCGATGCCTTGCAGGTTAGCAGGGCAAGCAAGCCGATTGGGCCAGCGCCAAAGACCACCACCCGGTCGTGGGGCGCCGCGCCTCCACCCGAGCTCCATACGCCGTGGTACGCGACCGAAAGGGGCTCCACCAAAGCCGCTTCCTCGTAGCTCACATTGTCGGGGATCGTGAACAACCGCTCTTCTTTCGCAACGGTGTATTCGGCCATGCCGCCCGGATACTCCCACGAGAAGCCATAGAGCTCAAAGTCAGGGCACATGTTGGGGTCCATACCATCCTTGCAATTGTGGCACACCCGGCACTTGATGGGTACCTCCGCGACAACCCGGTCGCCTGCGGATAGCGTCTTGACGCCCCCCCCCACCTCAACAACTTCCCCAGCCCATTCATGTCCGGGGATAAATGGAAAGGTGCCTTCGGTATTGGTGCCTTCCCACATATGCACATCCGTGCCACACACGCCAGCGGCTTTGACGCGGATCAGCACCTCGTTGTACGACGGCTGAGGATCTGGAAGTTCCTCCAATCTCAGGTCATGAACACCACGCAATACCGCCGCTTTCATCGCTCAACACCTCCTCAGGATCTGGTTATGTCAGCGCAACACGTTTTAGTGAGGATTAAGAGAGTACTTGGCTAACGAGGTCGAAGCCATCAGGTATGCAACGGCCGTTGTGAGGTCGGAATAAGTTGATGACACATTTGCGCAAGGCAGTCATCACGCGGGGCAAGTTGCCATAACGTCACTTTTTCCCATATAGGGGAAAAAACTTCGCGGCCTGAAGGCAGTCTTAAGAATGGGCAGTGTTCCATTCAGCGATGGCATCAAACATAGCCACAATGTTTTCGGGGGGCACATCGGCCTGAATATTGTGAACTTGTTGAAACACAAATCCGCCTCCTGGGGCCAAGATGTCTAACTTTCTCAACACGTGATCTCTAGTCTCCTCGGGGCTGCCTTTCGGTAAGATGTGTCGCGTGTCACACCCGCCACCCCTGAGGACAAGTCGATCCCCAAATTCGGCCTTCAGGCGCGCAGGTTCCATATCCCTGGTGTTAGTCTGAACCGGATTCACCGCGTCCAAGCCGGCATCTATCATATCGGGTAGCAAATCTACAATGCTCCCACAACAATGCAGCAAGACTTTCACGGGCGCCAATTCCTTGGCGTACCCCCACAACTGTTCGTGGCGGTGCTTGAAGAATTCCCGGAACATCTCTGGTGATATTTGCGGGCCCGTTTGCATCCCATAATCATCGCTAAATAGAATGATATCAATGTATGGTCCGACTGCTTCTAGGTAAAGCCCCAGGTTCCGCTTGTAAATGTCCACCGATCTATCGAGAAATCGATGGATCAGATCAGGTTCAGTTGCTAGCCGCGTTAAATAGTTATCCATACGGAAGAGCTGCTGTCCCCCTTCAAACAGTGAACCCCCGAATAGCCCGATGATGGCTCGTGACGTGCTCTCTCTGAATCGTCTGGCACCCTGTGCAAGAAAACGGAGTCCCTCCTCATCGTAAGTCACGGGGCCAGGCGGGGCGGCTAGTGCTGACCACATGTTATAATTCTGCATCGTCTCCAGTTGGTCCAACTTGTCGTTTGGATTCTCCATCAGTGGGAAAGATACTTGGTCGAAGTAAAGCATGCCCTGCTTTTGAATGGCTATCGGGGTCCCATCTGAAGCCTTTATCACCCAATGTCCGCTTTCACGAAAAGGGTCGATCCAATTGGGTATTAAACATTCCGTACCGTCGGGCAAAACCCAAGGCTTCCAATCCGCATCGTCCAGACAAAAACCGCGTCCAAGCTCAATGCAGTCAACGTTAAATCGCTGTAGGACATCATCATCGATGACAGCAAGTTGCTGAGGCATATCGTATACTTTTGGCAACCGCTTTGGCAAACCTAAGTACTCACGCAGTCGCACATACGCGATGGCCATAATGCCGCTAGAGCGATGCCCCCCGAAATCGACCACCACCCGGTCTGGCTGTACGAAATTCATAGATTGCAGAACCCGTTCTCGCGAACTCATCACAATCTCCATCTCAAATAACAAAGGTTATAAATTCTCAGCTTCCTCACGAGCTATTTGTACCCAGCGCACAACACGCGTGGGGTCATTTCTAATAGTGTGGTTATCCTTCATAATGACTTCGACGCGGCACTCCCGAGTAATCTGGAGCGCCTCCCGCAGCTTGGTTCGGATTAGTTGCTCGTCGAAGGTATCCATGGCTAAATCTGTCGGGCTGGGCTTCAAAGAAAGAATGTAACCGTCCCCAAGCATCTCAGCCATTTCGGTCCAACTTGCCCAGTATGACACCGAAACCCGACGCAGATTTGGAATTTGCTCTACCACATGCCAGCGCTTATCCAGTGGTTCACAACAGCCGTAGCAGTTTAGCCCAAAACGCTCCAGAATCGGCAGTTGATAGGGGAAGACAAATTCAGCAAACATTTCCGGTGAGATACCAACCGTTTCCTGGCTTTCGGAAAAGCCCCACATGTCGCAGCAGCGCACCTTGCCGTCGAAATCTGGTTGCGGTAACTCTTCCGACCAGCCCAACCCCCCCGAGCCGACATACGTTCCGTCATCGTTGCGACTCAGCAAGCCTCCCTCTTCCAAGAAATCGAGCATGGACAGCGTCCCATCGCGCAGAATGGTCATTAGGCGATGCACCAAGTCGGGATTATCAATCATATCAAACATGATTTGCTGCAAACCACGTAGCTCCACCAACGTGCGCGTCATCCCCAGCGACCACCACCAAAGCGTCTTGATACGAACCGTCAACAAGTCCCAAAATATCTTGTCGGCCAGTTCCACTAATCGATGGGTCGCACAATAATCGACCCTGATCTCTGGGAGGTGCAAGTTCTCCAAATCCGCTTCCGATGTAACGGGCGACTCCCAGCGGAACGCTCCACCGTCCTCGCCGCCAATCCTGGTCTCTCTTAAGCCCCAGTCACTGTCAGCATGGACGTAAGGGATTTCAAAATAGGGCTCGATGGTATAGTCATCCCCCATCTCCATGCCCCAAAACCTCTCTTTACGCAGGTGCATCTCCCACTGACGGGCCAGCGTTCCCTGACACGCTATTTGATCAGCCGTGATAATCTCATTCCAACCGTATTCAGGGTCACAAAAAATCAACGGACAGGTAGGTTCTAGAGCATTGTGCCGGCACCAGAGCTCACGTTTTTTATCTTCGATGGGTCGCGCAGCCAGGTCGGCCACCTCGCCAGCCAGACGGCGTAGCACTTCACGATCGGCCTTACTGATGGTCATTTCAGTCGTGTCTAGCAAGGCTTGAAGTGCAACCGCATCCCGTGACTGATCCAGGCTAGCCTCAACAGGTCTATCTTCAATCATCCTCATCACCCTCAAGGAAAAGCTAAGGATTTAGTTCCAGCTTTTCAACACTGCCTCGATATTCTCGAGTGATACTTCTAGCCCAGGCTCGGCCTGACCGATAAGCCCACCGGCCGGATTTGACAGACAGGCCTTCATCTTCTGCGCAGCAGCGTAGATGTCATCCGGCGTCCCATAGGGCATGATGTGCTGCCTATCCAGCTCGCCCCAGAAACAGATGCGCCCGTTGAAACGGTTGCCCAGCTCTTCCAGGTCCATACACCAGACCTGGGCGTTGAGCGCATCAACTCCCATTTCAATCAAGTCATCGATAATGTCGATGATATAGCCATCACTATGGAAAAACACCAACGTCCCGGCATTTTTCACTTTACCACTCATTTCAGCGTAACTGTCTTTGAATACCGACCGCCAGGTTTTGGGGCTGATTAACAG
>JAUVPY010000471.1 GCA_030598425.1 Anaerolineae bacterium | reverse complement strand
GTTTACAGCTTAAGTTCGCTTTGAACATAGGGAAAAACTAGATCAGTTCGATTTTCAGCTTGGTAATTTGGACAAAAAAACAGTGTAAAACGGTTTGACGTAGTTCCCTTTGGGTAGTCCAATACCCAGTTTTCAATCTCATCAATCTTCGGCGATCTGAGGGTCGTCGATAGGAACCAGTTTGCGTTTGAGCGCATAAAGGGCAGCTTGGGTGCGGTGAGCCAGGTGTAGTTTGGAAAGAATGTTGCTGACATGGCTCTTGACTGTTCCTTCGGCAATCACGAGTTCATCAGCGATCTCCTTGTTACTCTTCCCTCGGGCGACCAGCCGTAGTACGTCTAGTTCGCGCTCGGTCAGGATGGCCAGTGAGTCATCGTCGGGGTATTCCATCCCTTGTATCAGCCGTGCGGCGACGCTTGGATGCAACGTCGCTTGGCCACGTACGGCAGCGCGAATTGCGTTGACCAAGTCTTCCGGTTCCACGTCCTTGAGCAGGTACCCTAGCGCACCCGCACGCATCGCTGAGAACAGGTATTCGTCCTCCGTGTAGCTCGTCAAAACGATTATGTGAGTGGTAGGGCTGAAAACCATGATTTGTTCAATCGCCTCGACACCGCCCATCTTCGGCATCAGCAAATCCATCAGGATCACATCCGGTACGTGCTCACGCGCCAGCGCCACCGCCTGTACGCCGTTTTCGGCCCCTGCGACAACTTGGATGTCGGGGTATGTGTCGAGAAAGCCCCGCAGCCCCTGGCGCACGACGAGGTGATCGTCGGCAATAATGACGCGGATAAGTTCAGACATATGATTAACCTTTCTCCGTACTGTCGGAACAGGGGAGGTTAGCCAATAGCCGGGTGCCCGCACCCGGAGCCGCATCAATCGTGAGAATTCCCCCCAATCCTGAGATTCGCTCACGCATTCCCTGCAATCCCATAGTTGTCTTGGTCTGAATGGCGGCCAGGTCGAACCCTTTTCCATTGTCGGCGACGAGCAGTGTGACGGTATCGGAGGTGACATGAAACTCAACTGTTACCTGTGTGGCTCCGGCATGCCGAGTGACGTTGGTTAATGCCTCCTGGGCGACGCGGAAAAGTGCCTGCTCATAAATAAGAGGCAGGGTGAGATCCTCAACGGGCTGCCAATCTACTCCGATTCCCTCCCGGTTTTCGAAGGTGACCAGATAGTCCGTCAGCGCAGCAACCAGGCCGCGTTTGTCGAGACCAACAGGACGCAACTCGTTCAGCAAGGATTCCATTTCAGCCTGGGCCTCCCGGCTGAGATCCTTAGCTTCCAGCAGCTTGGCGCGGGCAGATTCTGGGTCGCTGTCTAGCTGGTTGAGCGCTGCAGATGTGGCCAGATTTACACCGAAGAGATGTTGCTTGACGCCATCGTGCAGCTCGCGTGCCAGCCGATGGCGCTCTTCCACCGCTGCCCCCCGTTGGGCTTTTTCGGCCAGCCGGGCATTGCGCTCGGCAAGTTCACGCAACTGGTTCGTGTCTTCCTCCAGCTGGTCGGCCATTGCATCAAACTGCCGACCAAGCTGACCAATCTCGTCCCCTGACCCATCGTGCACCCGGCGACTGAGATCGCCTTCAGCCAGAGCATTGCTGGCTTCGGAAAGGTTGCCCAACCGCCGGGTGAAGCCGATTGTGCTGACAAAACCAAAGAAAAACCCCAGCGGGATAATGCACGGCAGCAGCACCAATGTCGTGGTCAGCAACGAATTCCCAAAGCTACCCGGTGACAGGCCGGGAGCCGATTGGCTGTCCCACTCCGCGGCGAACCTGAGATCGAGCCAGTCCGTGGCGAGGATAACAATGCCCTCTAGGACCAGGATAATGAGCAGCGTCACGATCACATAGGAGAACACTAGCTTCCACCGAAGGCTGGAGAAACGTTTGAAAAATGACATTATTGTTCACCTCATCTGACTCATAGCAGCATTATAACAACACCATATATTGTGGGAAATGAGTCATTCTTGGATGAGCCCAACTCTCCTACGCTGGCAATTCACGCCGGCGAAAGTAGACCAGGGCCAATCCAGCCCAGGCTAGCGTGTGGCCAACCAACACTACCACGGCTCGCAGGACGTACTCCGGCGCTGCACCCCCGATGAGGGTTTCCATCCAATCTCCCAGGACCCGGACAGCAGTGTATGGTATATAGTGCACCAGCTGGTTCCAAGGCTGTGGTAGACTGGCGAGTATCGCGGCGAAGATCGGTTCGCCAATGATCAGCATCAGCAACCCGACGCTCACCCCGACCACAGTTGAACGAGTGACGAGTGCAAGGGTGAAAGCAAGCAGCGCATAGGGTAATACGCTCAAAGTGGCGTAGAATAGGGCTAGTGGCAGTCGCAGAAACAATCCAGGGGTGAGAAAGTCCCACGTGATCCCATTGCTGAAGATAGGCGTTATGCTTCCCCCGCTGAGTGTGCCCACCACCAATCCCGCTGAGATCAGAAGTAAGATCAATAAGGTGATAACCACCAATTTTCCACTGATAAAGGACAATCGGTCGCGTGTTCGTCCGACCAGGTGGCGCGCTGTCCCCCATGTGAACTCACTCCCGGCGAGTGCTGCCCCCAGAATAATTAGCAGCACACGGGCAAGACCCGTAGCTGACTCAAGGGCGATGGGGATTGCACCCGGAAGAGTCATCTGGTCCCTAATCTGCTGGCCGATGATAATCGCCTCTTCTGGCAATGGGCCAGCCCAGATGCGTAAACCCTGGGCGGTATCGATGACGAAATAACGGGAGAGTCCGGCCATCAGCGGGGGCCGAATGAATACGACGACCAACAAGATGCCAATCACCCAGAGTGTCAACGGACGT
>JAUVPY010000397.1 GCA_030598425.1 Anaerolineae bacterium | reverse complement strand
CGAGCGGGCTATGCTCGGCATCTATGAAGAGCCAATCGAACCCGGCCAGCGCCAGAATCTCGGCGACTTCGGGGCAAGCCAGCGTCACCACCGTGCCGATCAAGAGTTCCCCATCCGCCAATCTGGCTCTGAATTGATGTGTCATCATCGCACCTCATTCCTGCGGGAGTCCAAGCTCCACCCAAATCGGAAAATGGTCGCTGGCTTTTGTCGTGTCGACCTTTCCTCTCGCCAGAACCGTCAGGCCACGCGTGAAGATATGATCCAAGGCGACGGGCTGCAAACCGAGAACGTTGATAGTTGGTCCGAGGCCCGCCGTGGCCCGCGTCAGGCCAATTTCGGAAAACTGCCCCGCCATACGCCTGATACTGCGGTTCGAAATTGTGTTAAAATCCCCGCCGACGACGACGTGACCCGCACCGTTGCCAACATCATCGACAATGGCGGAGATTTGCGCTTTTCGATAGGGGGACGGAATCGTGTACGTCTCGGTGTGAACAGAGTAGACTGACATCTCCACGGCATCCATCGCAACCGTAGCCCGCACGGCAATACGCAATTGTTGGCCGATCAGGCCCCGATGGGGAAGTATGATCTTACCTGGGTCCGATAGAGGCCATTTGGTCAGGATGGCATTTCCGAAATCGCGTTTGGTCCAGTGGAAAACCGAGGCCGGATAGTAGACGTAGTTGTGACGCAAGTCCCGGGCGACTCGCCGCGTGCCAGCCTCATCCATCTCTTGTAGCAGCAAGATGTCAGGATCCCGCAGTGGCTCATACGTGTGAAGCTCCTCAATAGCTTGATCAACCTCCAGCCCCTGGTTGATATTATAGGTAACGATCCTGATCGTACCCTGGAATACCGGCTCATCCTCCGCTAACCGTCCCTCGTACTTGGGGCCGAGCGGGTCGTCGTAGTTGGCTGCCATCAGCCGCTCCTTGCGGTAAACCAGAAACCGGGTTTTTGATGCTTCGCAATCGAAGTGGTATCGCTTTTCGGTAGCTTCGGGCTGACACGCCGGCCCTCTACCCTCGAAAGATCCGGTTTCTTGATCTCGAACGCTGGATATTCTAGCACAGGACGTTCAATCTACCAACATAGACCCCTGGGGTCTCAGAGGCCCCAGGGGTCTTGTGCCCAAAACCTGGACATTCGTACAGGTGGAAAACTATACGAATGCCTGATGCGCAAAATGCGCAAATCTGGTACAATAGGCGTTGGATATGTCTGTGGGGGACGTGTCCATTTGACCCGTGTCAGAAAACTTACAACCTAATTCAAACAATTGGAGGTATCCAAATGAGTGACGTACCGGTACAACTAGTGGTAGCCGCATTCCAGGACGAGAAAGCGGCCGACGAGGCGTTGAAAGAGTTGAAGACCCTCAAGCGGGAGAAGTTGATCCGCATCGAGAACGCCGCCGTCATCCGCAAGGATGAGAAAGGCAAGCTGCACATCAGAGAAACGGCCGACATGGGCGGCGCCAAAGGCGCGGTGTTGGGTGGCGTGGCCGGGGCGACCATCGGCTTGATCGCCGGGCCGCTGCTGGTGGTGCCGGCGGCGGTGGGCGCCCTGGTGGGTGGCCTGACGGCCAAGCTCAAAGACTCGGGCTTCTCGGATGAGCGCCTGGAGACGCTGGGCGAGGGACTCACGCCCGGCTCTTCGGCCATCGTGGCCGTCATCGAGCACAAGTGGGTGGCTCAAGTTCAGAAGGAACTAGAAGAGGCAGGCGCCGACCTGGTGACGGCTCAACTCCAGGCCGACATCGCCAGCCAGCTCGAGGCGGGCCACGAAGTAGCCTACACGGCTCTGGCCACCCAGGAGGGCTATGCTGCCAGCCGTGTGGCCGGGGGTGAAGACGAGGTCGAGGGCGCCACGGTCGTCGTTACCGACGACGCCGTGGTTAGCGAGCAGTTTGTGGCCACCGAGGATGGCTTCGCCGTGCGACGCATGGCAGCCACCGACGAAGGCGTTGTCGTCGAAGAGGCAGTCGCCACTGAGGAAGGGGCGGTTTACGGTGTGGCCGTAGCGACCGACGAAGGCGTCGTCGGTGGCGTCGCGGCTATTTCCGCCGGCGAAGCGGAAGCTGGCGAAGGGGAAGAAGAAGCTACTTCGGACAAAGAAGCGTAGTCTGCCCATCGAGTGGGATTGAGAAAACCCTTGGGGTCTAATAGACCCCAAGGGTTTATAGACTCAACCTTATCCCCCAGCCGGTTCGGAGGCCTGGTCAAAGGAGGGGATCGGCTCACCAGTGGCCAGGGCGTATAGCACATCCGGGTCTATGTCGGCTCCATTCGGCCAGCATATGGTGCCGATTTCGGAGTCGACGCGCACCTGGGCGAAGTAGGCACGCTCCTCGAGAGGCGCAAAGACACCTGTAAACTGGACAATCTCAGCCACGTCTACGACACCTTCCACGCCATCTTCAAAACAGAGGTGTAGGCGATATCCATCAAGGGGATTAACTTCGGTTACATCCTTAAGCATCGCATTACTCCAAGGGAGCAATCTTTCTCAAAAGAGCCTGTTGGCGCGCCAGGTCCCAGTTTTCCATTAATTCACTCTGATGGATGGCCGCCCATTCCATTACCATACCAAAGACCCTTGGGGACAGACTCCCACGCAATGTCGAGAGGGATTGAATGGTGATCAGTGCCTTCTGGTCGCCGTATCGTACGTGAAAGTGCGGTGGCGGATGATCACTATGATACATCGTAATAACAATACCAAAGAAACGGCAGATTTCGGGCATGTGACTCCCAAGAGAGAACTGTACATCAGATAATACAACATGTCTATCTGTAGGGCAAGCACAACCGCCGCCAGCATTGTACCAACCTCCTAAGGAGAAATCTCGCTATGACAGAGACATCCGACCTCTTGATCTTTTGGATCATCGTCGCGGCCCGCTTTCTGGTGCCCCTCGCGATCCCACGCTTTCCGCTCCCGGCTATCCTGGCCGCCCTTATCATCGACGCCGCCGACCAGACGATCTTCCAGCAGTTCACCAACCTGTCGCTGGAAGGCTACCAGGGCTACGACAAGGCCCTCGACATCTACTACCTGACGATCGCGTATATCTCGACGCTACGTAACTGGACGAACCTCTTCGCCTTCCAGGTGAGCCGGTTCTTGTTCTATTGGCGGCTGGTCGGCGTGGTGCTGTTTGAGCTCACCCAACTGCGCCCGCTGCTGCTGATATTTCCCAACACCTTTGAGTACTTCTTCATCTTTTACGAGGCCGTTCGCCTGAGGTGGGATCCAAAGCGGATGACCAAGCGATTCGTGATCGGCGCTGCCGCAGCCATCTGGATCTTCATCAAGCTGCCGCAGGAGTACTGGATCCACATCGCCCAGCTCGACACGACCGACTTCATCAAGGAGAACATCTTCGGCGTGCCCACCGACACACCGTGGGGCGAGATCTTAGCCACCAATCTCTGGGTTATACCTGTCCTGGTTGTGGTGGTAGTGCTCATTCTGGTTGTGGCACGATGGATCACACGGCGATTGCCGCCCCCCGATTGGGGGCTGAAGGTCGCCGCCGACCCTATTCCGGCCGCCTTCGCTGAGGGTAACGAGGATAGTGACATGAACACACAGTCCGAACGCTTTGTGAATGCCGCACTGATCGAGAAGGTCGTCTTGATCT
>JAUVPY010000081.1 GCA_030598425.1 Anaerolineae bacterium | reverse complement strand
TACGACCAATTCCGGATCTCCTCTGGTGAAGCCAAGCTGATACGTAGCGCGCGAAAGTCCTTTACTTCCAAGGTATTCCTCCAAGATCAAAAATCAAACGCTGTGCCAATCACAGAATTCTGGATCACTGAGCAGCCGCTCCGCCGATCTGCTCCTTAGCCGAGGTGTTGAGATATCGAGTCGTGGTTGCCAGATTTTGATGTCCTAATCGTTGTGACACGAGCGCCAAATCACCTGTGGTGACCAGCAACCGGCTTGCGTATGTCCGGCGCAATGTTTGTGGTGACACACCTTCCAGGCCCGCAGCCTGCGCGCGGGCGCTCACGATGCGCTGCACACTGCGCGTCGAAAGCGGGCGACCCTCACGACTCAAGAAAAAATGAGCTTCCCCCTCCACGTTGGGTCGCACTCGGAGATACTCATACAACGCGTTCGGCAGCCCACCTTCCAGGTGAACCTTTCGAGCCTCCCCGTGCCGCCCATCTTTAACCGTCAGATGGGTACCAGGGTAGTCAAAATGAACATCATCCAAACACAACTTCACCAATTCATTCACCCGCAGACCGGTATGCAATAACAGCATCAGAATAGCCGCGTCACGTCGTGCCAGACTCGACCGCTCGTCGCCAGACACTCGAAATAGCTCATCAATCTGTTCTGCAGTCAGGGGCGTAACTGGGGCAGTCCCCTTGCTTTGAACCAGTTGAACTCCTTCGGCGGGACTAGAGGTCATTATTCCCGCCTTAACGGCGAAGGCACAAAACTTGCGCAAAGCCTGCAATCGCCGGTTTACGGTAGCGATGGCGCAACGTTTTTCTTCCAGCAAGTGGGAGCGATACGCCCGAATGATATTGGGGGAGAGGGTATCTAGGGAGAAATCTGAACCAATACAGTCTACGCCCCATCGTACGAGGGAGCGAAGATCAGCCAGATAATTGACGACTGTTAAAGGCGATAATTGCGTGAAAACCAGATGTTCCTCAAACTGGGCTAGCAACGCCTCGCTCGCCCCACGACCCATTTAGCCTCCCCAGGAAAGACCACGCCAATCCCTATGGTTGTTCCAAAATGTGAAGTTTTATGCAGCCAGAAAGTAGAAATACGCGACAAAAAGGCGCCTTCGGAAGGGCGCCGCTGTCATTGCGTGCATTATACACAAACGCTGTTTATTTCTCACCGTGGTCACTAACCAGGACGCACATTATAACACACTTTGAGACTTGTGTCAAGTAGGAATTTATAATTGTTGCGTATAATGTTGGAACAATACGGTCTCGGTTGTGACCGTCAAGACGGCCATCGGCGGTCTCGTAAGAAGTCCGCCACAATGCCCGCCACCTCCCCTTCACGTCCGAATAGGAAGTGGTCGGCATCGGCAACGATGTGCACCTTCACGTCGCCTTTCAACTGCCGGGCCAAACGGTGAAGGTCGGGCGCCGGGCAAAGCTGATCCCTTTCCCCAGCAACCAACAGACAAGGGCGGTCATCAATGGTAGGGAATGGCACATCCCAGCGAAGCGGTAATCCGATCAGTGCCAGAACCTGGGGGCAGTCGTTTCGGGCCGCTTCGGACAGAGCCATAGCCGCGCCGAAAGAGTAGCCGACCAGCGCCAGCCGGTCAGGATCGACCTTCGGTTGGGCACCCAGCCAGTCGAGGGCACCCGCCACATCGTCTGCCTCGCCACGTCCGTTGTCAAAAGTCCCTCCACTGATGCCGACGCTCCGGAAGTTGAAGCGCAACGCCGCAATTCCAGCCTCGGCCAGAGCGCGTGAAATGGCCTGTACCAGGGGCACCTCCATCGTGCCACCTCCGGGCGGATAAGGATGGCAGACCACGCCGGCCGGGAAGGGACCTTCGCCATCTGGCAATTGAATCAGGCCTTCCAACTCAATCGAAGCATCGCCGCTGGGGAAGGTCACGTGCAATTCGGTCATTCTTCTACCGCCAGCCTCGCAACAGTGACACCGTCTCCACCCTCACCCTCTTTGCCCGCCTCATATGAATTAACCAGAGGGTGCGCTCGCAATGCGTCGCGCACAGCCGCTCGAAGCGCGCCCGTTCCCTTGCCGTGGATTATGCGAACCCAGGGCAGGCCGGCCAAATAAGCATCGTCCAGATAACGATCCAACCGGTGCAGCGCCTCTTCAGTCGTCTCGCCGCGGAGGTCCAGTTCAAAGCCCGGCGACTCCACCGCCGGCATCTGGAAGCCAGCGACTTCATCCTCTTCTTTCTTCTGGGGCTCGGCTTTCGAGGCCAACTGGCGCAAGTCCACCTGGTTGCGTTTGACGCTGGCCCTGAAGCGACCCAGTTGAACCTGAACTTTGCCCTGCTGACTGCTGATGACCTCACCAACCGCCTGATAGGGCTCGACCCAGACCTGGTCCCCCGGTTGTAGGGATCCCCGATACTTGGGCTCTGGTGGAGGCGGCGTCTCCTCTACACCGATCCCGGTTTCCAACTTTGTTAGCGCTTCCTGAGTCTCTCGTTCCAACTCCCTCAGAGAGGGTCTCCCCTCTGCCGACACGCCCAGGGCCTGGGTCGGCTGACGCCCAAGCGCCCAGCCGTCGCGTAGACGACGCAACTCCTGACGCACTTCTTTGATCTCGCGACGGGCGTCGGCGCGGGCCGAATTGAGGATATCGCGCCGCTCGTCCTCAATCTGAGCCAAGCGTTGGGCTAGTTCCTCGAGGCGTGTCTCAACCTGGACACGGGACGCTTCAGCCGCGGCACGCTCACGGGCGGCCGAATCCAGCTGGGCTTGGATGTCCCGCAGCATTGCCTCCGTCTGCATAGCTTCGGGCGACACCATACTCTGCGCTGAGTCTATGATGTGGCCATCAAGCCCCAGCCGGTGAGCGATAGCAAAGGCATTGGAGCGACCGGGCAGACCGATAGCCAGGCGATAAGTAGGCGCAAGCGTCTCGGCATCGAACTCGACACTGGCATTGGTGATGCCAGACGTGGTATGAGCATACGCCTTCAACTCTGAGAAATGGGTAGCCACGAAAGCAGTCACTCTGCGCTCCCGTAGGTGATCCAGGATAGCGCGGGCCAGCGCCGAGCCTTCCGCCGGATCGGTACCCGCACCTAGCTCGTCGAGGACTACCAGGGACTCGGCATCACATTCAGCCAAAATACCTACGATATTGGTCAGGTGTGACGAAAAAGTGGAGAGTGATTGCTCGATAGACTGTTCATCGCCGATATCAGCATAGATACCGCCAAAGAGAGGCAACGTTGAGCCTTCGGCGGCAGGGACGTGCAACCCGGCCTGAGCCATCGCCGCGAGCAGGCCAACCGTCTTAAGAGTGACCGTCTTGCCGCCTGTGTTCGGCCCGGTGATGACGAGGATTGAGGTTTCGGGCGGCAAGATCACATCGATAGGGACAACAGTTTTCGGATCGAGCAGGGGGTGGCGCGCGGCGAGGAGTTTGATTGGTTTGTTCTGTCCCAAAGACACATCGGGCGCGGTGGAGTCAACAGCAGTTTGGCTGGAGGCAGACTCAGCCGGCGATGTTTCGTGATCAGCGCCCGATTGCACCCATTCTGGCTGGACAGCGTCCAGTTCGTCGGCGTATTTTGCTTTAGCGAGAGCCAGATCTAGCTCGGCCAGCGCCTCAACAGTCCAAGCAATGTGCCCCGACTCTTGAGCTACGAGGTCAGTAAGGGCTAGCAGTATCCGCCTTACTTCTTCCTCCTCGTCAAGCTGGAGCTGGCGCCATCGATTGTTCAATTCCACTGTCGCCAGCGGCTCAATAAAGAGTGTAGCGCCGCTGGCGCTCTGGTCGTGGACGATGCCCTGGATGCGGCCCTTGAACTCCGCGCGTAAGGGGATTACGTAACGTCCTTGACGTTGGGTAACAAAGGTCTCCTGCAAATACTTGCTGTTCTGAGACGAGTGAACGATTTTGTTCAACCGGTCCAGAAGCCGTTGGTGCACCACACCTAACTCACTGCGAATACGGGCCAGCTCCGGGCTAGCTGATTCAAGCACATCGCCATTGTCGCTTATGCAGCGCCCAATCTCCTGGACTAGGCCCGGACACTCTTGGATACGACCAGCAATGTCGGCCAAACGGGGAAATTGATCGCCCAGCCGTGTGATGTTTCTCCCCAGGTCCCGGGCGGAAACGAGGGTCTGGCGTATATCGAGAAACTCGGCAGGGAACAAGGCTGCCGAACGAGCCGCCTGCTCCAGCAAGGGACGCACATCACGCGCCCCGCCAATGGACACATCAGGCTTAATACTGAGCAAGCGACACGCTTCACTTGTCTCGACCTGTCGCTCAAGGGCTTCAGATAGGTAGGAGGCTGGCGCCAACGCCAGAGCCAGCTCTTTGCTGGCAGAGAAATCGGCGTGTTGGGCCAGCCGCTCCAAGATTTTTGGGAATTCAAGGGTGTTCAGGTGTTTGGGATTCACTGGAGCCTACTGCAACTGCCCCAGGAGTCCAGAGAGGATATTGGGAGCATCGCCGGGTATCCAGAAGCTAACGGCCGAATAGAAAAGTGCTAGAGCATAGTTAAACCAAGGGACCAGCACTGACGTCTCCAATTGCCTCCGAAAAGCACTTACGCCGCTGCCGGTGGCAAAGCCAGAGCGCAGGACAAACTGAAACACAGCCAAAATCAAACTGACCCAAATGACGGCAACAACAATCCCCAGCACCAAACCTAAAAGCTGGTTCAGCGGCCCAGTCACGAATCTCTGGCTGCTCTTGGTGACAGTTTCTTGCAGCTCTCCTCGCGGCTTGCGCTTGCGCTCTTCGGGTGGCGTGGCAAAAAAGCGGGTGAGAAAGCTGATGGCATTTACAAAAACAAACAAGAGAACCACAAAGGCCAGCGCTTGGCTGCCCTGGACTGACATAGCAGGAAGCAGATCACGGAAGAACTCGGCCAGCGGTCGGTAAAGCCAGAGAGCGATGACCAGACCCACGTACAAGCTGAAAAGCCCAATCAACAATCTGCCCGCGCCCCGCACCAGTCCCCATAAGGCGCCGACTACAAGAAAGAATATTAACAGGAAGTCTAATGCGTTGAACATAAGAGGCTTATCCTCCTTCCTTCAGCGCAACGGCAATAGATCGGAACAGTGTCCCATCAGCGACTAAGTGCCGGGCCGCCTCAATATACGGGTACATGATAGCATCATTTTCTAAAAAGGGCACATGCTGACGTACCAGGTCATAGGCTATACGAGTCCCCCGCCCCGGTTGCGCTGACGGCCCCAGCTCCTCCTTTCGGAAGTCAATGCCTTGAGCAGCAGCCATCAGCTCCAGGGCCAGAATGTACTCCAGGTTGTCGAGAATCTGGCAGGCCTGGCGGGCGGCGGTACAGCCCATACTGACGTGATCTTCGGTATTGGCCGAGGTGGGAATCGTGTCAATGCTGGCCGGGTGGGCCAACGCTTTGTTCTCCGAAGCCAGGGCAGCCGCCGTGTATTGGACAAGCATAAAACCCGAGTTGAGGCCGCCGTGCTTGGTAAGAAAAGCGGGCAACACATGGGCATTGCTAGCCTCATCGGTGAGGCGGGTGATGCGCCGCTCTGAAATATTGCCTAATTCGGTCAATGCCATGGACAGGTAGTCCATCGCAATGGCCACCGGTTCGCCGTGGAAGTTGCCGCCGGAGAGGACTGCCACTTCGTCTCCGTCAAAAAAGAGCAACGGATTGTCGGTGGCGGCATTCAACTCGATTTCGATGACCCAGCGGGCATAGGCAATGGCATCTCGCACCGCCCCATGCACCTGGGGAATACAGCGCAGCGTATATGCATCCTGTACATTGTAAGGATCGTGGTGGCGAGTGAAGTCGCTGTCATCCAGCAGTTGGCGGAGGTGGCGAGCGCAATCAAGTTGTCGAGGATGGGGACGCACAGCGTGAATGCGCTCATCGAACGCCAAAGCAGTGCCGTGCAGCGCCTCCAGACTTAGACAACCGGCGGCATCAGCGATATCGCTCAGTCGTTCCGCTTGGCGAGTGGCCAGGGCACCCAGCGCACACATCACCGCCGTGCCATTGGTAAGAGCCAGCCCTTCCTTAGCCGCCAGATCGGTTGGCGCCAGTCCAGACCGTCGCAACGCCTCAGCGCCCGCCCAGATCTGACCCTCGAATTCCGCCTCTCCTTCACCGATGAGTACCAACGCCATGTGGGCCAAGGGGGCCAGGTCACCGCTGGCCCCCAGCGAGCCCTGACTGGGGATCACAGGATGTACGCCTCGGTTGAGCATGTCCAGGAGCAGGTTCAACGTCTCTAAACGAATTCCAGAATGTCCCTTGGCCAGGGTATTAGCACGGATGAGCATCGAGGCACGCACAGTCCGCCGGTCAAAGCTCGGGCCAACTCCAACGGCGTGGCTCATCACGATGTTGCGCTGAAGCTGCCGGACCTGATCGGGCTCGATGATCCGGTCTTTGAAGGCTCCGAAACCGGTTGTGATACCATAAACAATATCGCCTCGGGAGATTAACTCGGCGACAGCCTGTTGTGCGCGCCGTACTCTGTGCACCGCCTCAGGCGACAACTCGACAGTCGGCGCGCCAGGCTCATCCTCGGCCACCCCCACCACCTGCTCAATCGTCAGACTCTCACCATCGAGAAATAAGGTGTTCACGTCTACCACTTCTGCATCCTGCATCTAATTGGACTGTGCTCCGGCGCTGATCACAAACAAAGAACTGCCGCCCGGGGCACATATCATTCACCTTCATCGCTGACACTTAGGGTACGCTCGAAGAAGTCCGACACCTGTTCCGAGAACAGATCCCAGCTCTCATCCTGGAAAGCGTGACCCTGACCAGGATAGCTGAAATACTCGACGTCCTTCCCGGCAGACTGCAAAGCATCCCAAATGGCTTCTGCCCAACGCGGTGGGGTGGTGGTGTCGGCCGTTCCCTGGTGAATTTGCACCGCTGTTGCCACAAAGTCGAAGTGGTGGATGGGCGAAGTCAATCGCACGAAGTCCCGATCGCGGCTAGCTTCCCGGTAAACACGCGTCAATGAGTCATCTCCGCCTCCCCGGCCCCCGCGTCCCCACCGACGCAACACGTCGGTATCGTCGGCGCTGACCGGGGCGTAGAGCACAGCGGCCTTGATCCGGGGGTCAATAGTGATGGCCTTGGTCGTCACTCCTCCTTCCATGCTGTGACCCCACATACCCACTCGATCAGGGTCAGCTTGAGGAAGTGAGGGAAGCGAGCTGATCAAGTTAAGAACATCGATTACCAGACCGGTACGAAAGAAGTTGTCACCCGAGTCGGAGCCTCCCCAGCCCCGGAAGTCAGGGCTGATAGTCAAATACCCCGATGCTGCCAGATGGTCAGCGGCACGCCAGGTATCCGCGCCCGACCAGTAACGAGATGGAGGGATGTAGCCGTGGTTGAGAATCACCACGGGAAACGGACCCTCTCCTTCAGGTACATTCATCATACCCGTTATGGAGAGGTCATCGCTCGGATAACGGATGAGATACTTGGTGAAGCTATCTGTCTCGGTTATGGTATGGGTGATCTCGATCGCCCCTCCTGGATATGCACGCTCGCGCAGGCCTTCGATGGTGTAGCCAGCCAAGGGATGAGGCGTAGGCGTTGGGGTAATAGTCGGTGTCGGCGTCAGGGTGACGGTCGGAGTTGGCGTGGCTGTGAGGGTAGATGTATCTGTGGAGGTAGGCGTCATCGTGGGTGTGGAAGTCGGCGACGGGCTCGGCGTCGCTGAGGGTGTATGCGTGGCGACCTGGACAACGACCGTAGGAGTCGGCGCATTGCTCCCTCGGCAACTGGTCAGAACCACCGTCAGCACCACACCAACGGTTAACCCAATGCGGCGTAATATCATCATCGCTTTCCTATTCCTACTAAATTTTCTTTCAAAGGTCGCCAGCAAGGTTACAGATGAAAATGATGCAGTTTGTAAAGTTTATTACCCACGTTGGAAGCCAGGGGTCTTGCGGGTATTCAACCGAATCGTGCGAACAAAGTGGGGATTACTGCGACCACCCGGTCGGCTGCCGGTCCCAGCGATGCGGACGCAGCTTCGTATGCAGGTCAGCCAGCAATGGACCTTTGTCGCTGGCAGCCAGATTCTCCTCCAAGTGGGGCAGCTTCCGCATGCCGGGTATGGTGGTACTGACTGTTGCGTTGTTGAGGATGAAGCGCAAAGCCATTTCAGCCATCGTCATTCCTTCAGGCACCAGAGGTTTCAGTGCATCCGCACGCTCCACGCTGGGGATGAGGTTTTCCGGCACAAAGTAACTGTTCCGCCAGTCCCCTTCCGGCCATTTGCTATCCTTGGTCAGCTTTCCGGTCAGTGTACCCTCATCAAAGGGCACTCGCGCGATGACTGCCACATCCATTTCGGCGCAGGCCGGGAATAGCTCATCCTCGGAGTTCTGGTCAAAGATGTTGTAAATAACCTGAACCGCATCAATCAGACCGCTTCGCGCCGTTTGCACACCGTTCCACGGTTCCCAGCGATTGAGGCTGATGCCCACCGCCTGGATCAAGCCCTGGCGACGCAAGTCGTCAATCTTCTTAGCCCTGCGGTCATCCTCCACCCACCTATCTTCCCAGGTGTGGAACTGCATCAAGTCAAAGGACTC
>JAUVPY010000095.1 GCA_030598425.1 Anaerolineae bacterium | reverse complement strand
GCATCTCCTTTTTCACCTCAGCGATGGCCTGGGTGACCTGGATGTCGCGTGGGCAGGCCTCCGTGCAATTGTAGATGGTCCGACAGCGCCAGACGCCATCGGCATCCGCCATTATGCTCAGACGCTCGTGGCTGGCTCGGTCCCGACTGTCGAAAACAAAGCGGTGGGCTTGCACAATAGCCGCCGGTCCAACGTATTCCCCCTTGGCCCAGAATGACGGGCATGAAGTAGTGCAGGCAGCGCACAATATACACTGGGTGGTGTCGTCAAAGCGTTCACGCTCTTCAGTACTCTGTAGGCGCTCTGTGCCCGGCGCCGGCCCATCGTTGACCAGATAAGGCATCACCGAACGATAGTGGGCCATGAAAGGCTCCATATCCACTACCAGGTCCTTGATGACCGGAAGCCCCAGGATTGGCTCGACAGTGATTCTGCGCCCTGCGTCTTTGATCAGCACCTTACAGGCCAGCCGGTTACGTCCATTGATTCGCATCGCGTCAGAGCCACAGACGCCGTGAGCGCACGAACGTCGCAGGGTCAGGGTGCCATCCTGGTACCACTTCACATAGTGCAGGGCATCCAGCACCCGGTCAGCAGGCTCAACTTCTATCTCGTATTTACCCCACCAAGGCTTCTTATCAGTTTCGGGATTGAAGCGGCGAATCTTTAGTTTAATCTTCATACCAACAGATACCCTTTCCCTTTTAGTATACCCGCTCCTTAGGCTCATAATCAGTGATAGTCACTGGCTTACAGCCAAGTTCGATGTTGCCATCCTTGCGCCAGGCCAGGCTGTGCCTGAGCCAATTCTCGTCGTCACGCTTGGAATAATCTTCACGGTAGTGGCCGCCCCGACTTTCAGTACGAGCAAGCGCCGCCACGGCAGTCACCTCAGCCATTTCGAGCAACGCCCCTAATTCCCATGCCTCCAGCACATCGGTATTAAATCGTCTCCCCTTATCGTCGAGGGCCATGCGCTGATATCGCTCCTGCAGCTCTTTGAGTTTGTCGATCGCTTGTTTGATACCTTCTTCTTCGCGGAAGACACCCACATAGTCCATCATTACGTCCTGCATCTCGCGCCGGATGTCAGCAGCCCGTTCGCGCCCGTTCTGCTGGCCACGCAACGCTTCCAGTTGCTCTCGAGCAAAAGCCTCCGGCTCTTTGGGCAAAGGCAACAAGTCGTTTTCCTGGCAGAATCGCACCATATCGATTCCGGATCGTTTGCCAAAGACGTTTATGTCAAGTAATGAATTTGTTCCTAGCCGATTGGCACCGTGTACGGATACGCAGGCGACTTCGCCGGCGGCATAAAGACCTGGCATAGCCGTGTTCTTCTCGTCCATGACCACCCTCCCCCACACATCGGTGGGGATGCCGCCCATAGCATAGTGAGCGGTGGGCTGGACCGGCACAGGCTGGCTGACGGGATCAACTCCCAGGTAGGTACGCGTGAAATCAGCGATGTCGGGCAGTTTAGCCTCGATGTCCTCGGCTGTGATACGTCGGGGAGTGCCATCAGGGTTTTTTATTCCATCTCGATCAAAATAGTGATTGACAGTCTCGGGTCGCACGTCCAGATGCACGTAGTCTTTACCATCGACGCCTCGCCCAGCGCGTACCTCCAGGTAGATGGCGCGAGACACCACATCGCGAGAGGCCAGGTCTTTAATGGTGGGCGCGTAGCTGTCCATGAAACGCTCCCCCCCGCTATTGATGAGCACGCCCCCTTCACCACGCACTCCCTCGGTGATGAGGATGCCCATCTTGTAGATGCCAGTGGGATGGAACTGGAAGAACTCCATGTCCTCTAAAGGGATGCCCCGGCGCAGGGCGATGGCTGGACCATCACCGGTAAGGGTATGTGCGTTACTGGTAACACTCCACACCTTACCCCAACCACCAGTGGCGAAGAGAACCGCCTTGGCATGAAAAACATGCAACTCGCCAGTGGCGATTTCGACAGCTACCACCCCTCGGGTCACCCCATCTTCGACAATCAGATCGAGCACGTGGAATTCGTCAAAGAAGGTCACATTGTGCTTGATGCACTGCTGATAGAGCGTTTGAAGAATCATATGACCGGTCCGGTCGGCTGCGTAACAGGCACGGCGCACCGGCTGATTGGTAACGTTGTTGGTGTGTCCTCCAAAGGGACGCTGGGCGATTCTGCCTTCCTCTGTGCGGTTGAAGGGTAAGCCCATATGCTCTAGCTCATATACAATGTCCACAGCTTCGTAGCACATTATCTTGACGGCGTCTTGGTCAGCCAGGTAGTCGCTGCCCTTGATAGTATCGAAGGTATGCCATTCAGGACTATCTTCCTCGTGATTGCCAAGCGCCGCGCCCATCCCCCCCTGGGCTGTACCGGTGTGCGAGCGCGTGGGATAGAGCTTCGATAGAACGGCCGTGTTTACCCCCCGCGAGGCGTAAAGCGCGGCCATCAACCCCGCACCGCCAGCGCCGACAATCACTGCATCGTACTTATGATACATAGGGTTTCACTCCAATGTGGCCAGGATCACGGCTTAGATGAAAAGCTCAAAGACGATGATAGTCCCTGCAAACAAAGTGAATAGGAACAAGATAAGAACCAACCATTTGGCGAACAGAAGGAGATAGGGGCGATGGATGTAATCCTCAGCAACGACCCGCAGTCCATTGAAACCATGCATGGCAGCGACCAAGAAGAGGAGAAGCGCGTAAATCTGCCAGAACGAGTTGGACCAGTTTGGAAACACATCAGGGATGTCACTGTTTTGCACGTGCCAGTAAGTGGGAAAGAAACTCCAGCGGTATTGAGTGGGCATATCCATCAGAGTCCGACCGCCTGCCAGATTGGCGTATACAATACCAAAGGCCGCCATCAGAAGCATAAATATCCCGGAAAGACGGGTGAAAAGCCACGTATAGTATTCAAATGTACTGCCACGACTCGGGTATCGGGAACGCATTGGTTATCCTCCTCTCAAGCTCCACCAGACAGGATGCTGGTGAGCATCAAAAAGGCTGGCAGCCCAAACACCGGCAGGAAAATGAGCCACTGGAACCACAAGAGCTCCCGATGATATCGCAATAGAGGAGGCCAGAGATCTTCAACGATGAGCCTGAGCCCATTGAGCGCGTGATAGAGCACGCAGAAGTAGACAAAGATTTGCATTGGGGTCGACTCATAGATGGTAGTGATGGTAGTCGAGACATCGTCGCCAAGCGCGTTCAAGAAGAATGCGGCAATCACGTGAGCGCCTACAAAAATGAGAATGCCCAGACCAGTAATTCGATGTAAGGCCCAGGCAAGCATGTGCTCTTTTCCTTTGTAGCGCAACCCTTCTAGGTAGCCTACGTGTCGTCCTCGAAACACGACTAAACGCTCCTTTCTTGGATTTGGACGAGATGGTCAAGTGGAAAACGCCGGCACCAAAGGTGCCGTCGTTAAAATCCTTTTCGTGGGTTATTTTTGAGGTATGGAACAAGACAACAAAGGCAATTATACGCGGAACAGGCGAAAAGTCAAAGGTTTTATCAGGCCGATTTGGCGCCACCTCACATTATGGCACGGCCAAAACCGGGCAGGGAGCGTAGCGCAATACGTAGGCGCTCACGCTGCCCAGCAGCATTTCGGCCATGTTTTCGCGGTTCCGCACCCTGCTGCCCATCACAAAAGGTAACTGATCTGCCAGGAACAAGCTCTCTCCCCTCACTGTCAGGTCGCCCACCTCACTCCAAACGGCGCAGTTGTTCAAATAGCTCTTGCTGTTTGGGTGTCAGCGTTGTCGGCAAGCGTACGTCCAGTCGAGCAAATAGGTCACCATACTCGGTGGGTTGACGCAATCTGGGCATACCTTTGCCGCGCAAGCGGAAAACTCGCCCGTTCTGTGAACCGGCCGGGACTTTTAGTTTGACGTCGCCGGTCAAGGTAGGCACACGCACCTCACCACCCAGCACGGCAGTGTAAAGATCTGTCGCTACGGCCACGTGCAGATTGTCTCCCTCGCGTTCAAAGCGAGGGTCAGGGGCAACCTTGACCTTCAGGAATAGATCACCGGCCTGGCCACCAGCCGCCCCAACTCCTCCCTCACCCCGCACACGCACGCGAGTACCAGTTTTGGCCCCTGGAGGTATTTTTACTTCCAGGCGACGGCCATCTTTGGTCAGCAACCGGGTAGTGCTATGGTAAGCTTCGGCCAGATTAATCTCCACCTCGTGTTCGAGATCCTGACCACGTCTTGGTCGGGGCTGATAGTCAAACCCCTCAAAGCCTCCAAAACCTCCCGACCGCCGTGCGCCGCCCCCCAGTCCTCCAAAGATGCTAGTGAAAAAGTCGGAGAAGAGGCCACTGCCCCCAAACAGCTCTTCCAGGTCTTCGGGGGTACCATAGCGCACGTTAGTCTGGCCACCGCCGGGGGCGGTCGTCCACTGGCCCCAATCATAGTCACCCGTTCGACCACCAGCTTGCTGCCAGTGCTGCCAATCGGCCCCCAACCGGTCATACTTAGCTCGTTTCTCGGAGTCGCTGAGCACCTCATAGGCTTCGTTGACCTCCTTGAATCGTGCCTCGGCTTGAGGATCATCCGGGTTGACGTCGGGATGATGTTCCCGAGCCATTTTCCGAAACGCGGATTTTATCTCTTTTTCGGTAGCGCTTTTGCCGACACCTAGAATTTTGTAATAATCTTTATATTCCATAAGACACAGCCTCAACGATCAATGAAACTAGACAGAAACTACCACCCGGGCTGGGCGAAGCAATCTTTCTCCCAGTTTGTAGCCGCTCTCCACCTCCTCAACGACAGTGCCGGCGGCCTCGGCCTCAGTCATCACGGTTGCTACGGCTTCGTGCAACTCGGGCGTAAAAGTCTGTCCGACTGCCTCAAGGCGTGTCACGCCCTCAGCTTCCAGAAGCCGCATTAATTCGCGGTGAGTCAGTTCAACTCCCTGCCGCAATACCTCGTCCACCTGCCCGTCTTGATTTAGCGCCCGAGTCAAGTTATCGGCAACTGGCAACATAAGGCGCAACAATCGCTCACGCTCCACCGCGACAGCATCATCGGCCCGGCGCACCTGCCGCTTGCGATAGTTATCCATATCAGCTTGCAGACGCAGCGCCAAAGATTGCCAATCAAGCTCGCCCGCGGTCGGCGAAGCGATTTCATCGCTGACAGACGGAGATGAGCCGGCAACATCGCTAATCTCAGTTGGTTGCTCTGCCTGGAAACTGGAGACGTCTTGATCCCTCACGACCCGAACCGGGATCCTACGACGAGGCTGAGCGTTTCTATCCCAATACATTTCACTCTCCAATTCGACGCATGGTTTGTTTTAAATGAAGGTCACCGCCAACGGCGACACAGACCTTGCTCAAAGTTTACGCCACTTGTATTTGAGTTACACAAGACGCACGATAGAGTTTCATTAGAGAGGAACCTCTAATCGCATTTTGGAGATCTTCCAGCACAATCCCTCACCTGTCACCGACAGATGCGGTGTGCCATCAAGCGGGCTTCTGAGAATTACCCAGCCTTGCCAGGTCAAGCTAGATTTGGTATAAATCAGGTGCGCCTGATGAAATGCGTCACCGCTGGACGGGGCCGTGCTCGTCTTAAGACGCACGGCGGATCGTGTATTCCGAAATCAAGTACGGAGGTTCAGACATGAGTTGCGAACGGCATCGTGAGATCCGGCGCCGGCGACAGCGCAAGAAGAAGATTCGCAAACTTCGCGCCCACCTGGCGGACGCGAGTAACCCAAGCGAACGGGCCCGCATCATTGCTCAGATTCGCCGCATTAGCCCTTACGCGCCCATACCTGAAGATCAAGCAAGCGACTGAGGGCCAACCCACCCCATTCAACCCTCAACCGACTCCGCCTCAACGGCGGTGCTCTCGACATCGTGTGCCGCGCCAGGCGTGACACTGTCAGCCCCAGTTAGGTGCTCCGTTCCTACCTGCTCATCTTCCGCTACCGACGAGACAGAGGGCTCAGGAGTCGCGGGGGTAGGTCCAATTTCGACTTGACCTGGGGGAGGTTCCACTTCGGGAGGGAAGGGAGGACGGCCCACAATTTTGTTATAGGCGTACTGAGCTAGGATACGCCCAGTGGCGATGATAGGTACGGCCATGAACGCTCCCATTATCCCCCCCACACTGGCACCAACGAGCACGCCAGCCATCACCAGGATGGGCGGGAGGTCCACGGCCTGCCCGATGAGGCGGGGCACAATGATATTGTTCTCCAATTGCTGGACGATGAAGTAGAACAGAACTACGATGAGAGCGAAAACCAGGTTGGAGACAGACAACACGGATGAGCCCTGAAAGAGCGCAAGGAGAATAGCGGGGATTGCCGCTAAGACCGGACCGATGTTGGGCAGTACTTCCAACAAGCCAGCCAGTATGCCCAACAGCAGCGCACCGGGCAGGCCCAGGGCAGTAGTGCCGACGCCAACGACCAGCCCGATAGTGAGCGACAAGACGAGCTGCCCCCTGAAATAGGCAACCCAGACACGGCGTGTCATTCTCCCTAGATTGATGTACTCTGTGCGATACGCGGCCGGAGTCCAGGACAAAAATGCATCCCCATAGCGGTACCAGTCGTAGCTAAGGTACATAGCGAAAATCAGCGTGAACAGGAAGGCTAGAAGCGCCCAAAGCACCGTACCAACGATTGTCGAGGCAAAGCCGGTCGCCAACTCCAGCGCCGAGGGTATTGAGCTGTAGACCTGCTCCGGCGACGGAATCATCGCCTCAGGCACGACCCCAGTCAACATCACCAGCGCAGGATCCACAACGGGAGAGAAGTCAAACTGATAGTTCAATACTGCGATGTACCGGATGTCCTCCAGTGATCGCTCAAGTCCGGTCGTCGTCGTTGCCAATAGATCCACCATATCGATGTCGATATCGCGCAGTGCGTCGACCACGGCCGGTGTCAGGATAAGCAGCAACAGGACCATCGCCACCAGTAGCAACACATACGTTAGAGGCACTGACCACCAACGGGGCATGCGCAGCCGCGTATGGAAGAACACGACTATGGGGTTCAGCAAAAAAGCGACGATAGCCGCCAGGATGATTAAGGGTATCACCGGGCGGCTGATGTAGAGTACAAAGATGCCAATCAGAACACCGGCGATAGCTACGGTGCGCTTAGTGGCCTGACTCCATTCCGTCGCATTTTGATCTGTCCCGCTGGTTTGCATCCTGCTCTCCCCGTTGGATACATTGAAAAAATCGGCAAACCAGCGCATCTAACACGTTGATTTGCCGATTCGCTGATTGGTTAGCCCGTTATTCGCCGATCTCTCGAGAACCCAACTCATCCCTGACCTTTTGCGCCTCCAGCAAACCAGCAAAAGCCCCTATGAATTCGACAGGAACCGGGAAGATAATGGTCGAGTTCTTTTCGACCGAAATCTCGGTGAGGGTTTGCAGATAGCGCAGTTGAATGCCCCCCGGCTGCTCGGACAAGGTGCCGGCTGCTGCGGCCAGTTGCTGGGCAGCGTTGTACTCTCCTTCGGCGTGGATGATCTTGGCCCGCTTCTCGCGCTCGGCCTCGGCTTGCCGGGCCATGGCCCGCTGCATCGACTGGGGAAGTCCCACGTCCTTTATCTCGACCAAACCAACCTTGATGCCCCACGGCTCAGTAGAATCGTCGATGATCTGCTGGAGTTTTTGGTTGATCTGCTCTCGATGAGCCAGCAATTCGTCCAGCTCACTCTGCCCAATGACGTTACGCAGCGTCGTCTGGGAAAGATTCCAGGTTGCCCGCTGATAGTCTTCGACCTGAACAATGGCGTCCGACGGGTCAAGCACCCGGAAGTAAACAACGGCGTTCACACTGACCGTCACGTTGTCTCGGGTGATCGCCTCCTGAGTGGGCACGTCGAGGGTCACGACGCGCAAATCTACCTTAATCATGCGGTCTACCAAGGGGATAATGAAAAACAGCCCCGGCCCCTTGGCTCCCACCAGCCGGCCCAAACGGAAAATGACTCCGCGCTCATACTCCTGCACAATTTTGATGGCCGATGTGAGCAGAATGATGAGAACGATGACCAAAACCCCAAAGCTTGTCAAAAAACCTAACAGTTGCTCCATGACTTTTGCCTCCTTTTGAATGGATCACAAGATTC
>JAUVPY010000105.1 GCA_030598425.1 Anaerolineae bacterium | reverse complement strand
GTCACTCTTTGGGCGGAGAGATCTAACGTTTGGGCGGCCTGCCCGTTAACCTTCAGCGAAACTACGCTTATGCCGTTCGAGTCCTTGATGGACGCGCGAATAATGACGGTGCTGCCTTGAGTGGTCGTGCTATTGGGAGCAGGGGCAATTACCTTTATCTCGGGGCCATCTGCCCTGGATGTGCGAAAGGGGCTGGCAGGAGTGCAGGCGGTCATCAGCAAGGAAGCAGCCAAAGCCACGCCGACCGTCAGCATGATGTACCAGCTTCTTTTCATTGGATCTCCTCCCCAATACCCAACGTTGCTGAAGAATCCGAGTTAAGACTAAAGTCCGTGAGCGTCAGAACTCCCGCCTATAATTATAACATGATAACATAATATTGTAAATAGGGTGCAAACGAGCGGGTGTGTTCAGGATTCTGGGCAGACCCAAATGAGCAACCGGGTAGACGGTTGTTTCCAGAATTTCGAGCTTGACGTTGGCTGGCTTTTGTGCGACAATTCCCCGTGGGAGGGTGACCAGTGTCCAAGTCTGTTCAACTCTTTCTGATCACGGCCCTGGTCTATTTGGCCCTGGGTTTGCTGCTGCATGCGGTCGGAATGTTCGACGTGTGGCTGGGTTTCAATCCGCTGGCCTATACGTCGGCGGGCTCGACGATGCAGATGTTGCTCATCGGTTGGCTGACGCAATCTACAATGGCGCTGCTTTACGACCGTTTCGTGGAGTCACCGCGCTTGGTGACGGTGGTCTGGGCCTGCCTCAACGTCGGATTGGTGTTGACTATTGTGGGCCAACCGTTGCTGGCGCTGACAGGCAGTGACCTAGTTGGTGGTTTGGTGGCTATGGGCGGGTTAATGCAATTGGCTGGCGGAGCGGCGTTTTTCATCGAGGTGACGCGGGCGATGAGAGCCATGTAGCAAACTGGTGGATGCGAAAGACGTGTACGGTATGAAGTCGGGTATTCTGGTTCGTGACCTATCACTGGTGAGCCTGCGCCGGCGATGGCTGGCGTTGGCTCTGCTTTTCGGGTTGGTTCTTTGGTGTGGCTACCAACTGCTCAGGGCAGAGTGGGATCCCGTATTTGCCTGGCGCTGGGCCGTGGTGGCCGCCTGTGTGTTGGTCTATGTACTAAGTCATCTCTGGCGGGGTTTGAACGACAACCACCGCCCAGGCGAGGCGACGTTGTTGCCGACGCTTGGCGCCGGCAATGTGCTCACGATGCTGCGCGGTTTGGCCCTTGGGTTGCTGGCTGGCTTTCTTTTCTCTCCCTGGCCGCCGGGGAGGTTAGCCTGGTTTCCGGCGCTGTTGTATACCGCTTCCATCTTGGCCGATTACCTGGATGGCTACTTAGCCCGCGTTACCCATCACGCCACGCTGTTAGGCGAGAACCTGGACATCGAGTTCGATGCCCTGGGCATCCTGATAGCAACTGCCTTGGCAGTGAACTACAATCAGTTGCCCTGGTGGTACCTGCCCCTAGGCCTGTCACGGTATCTCTTCCTCCTCGGAATTTGGTGGCGCAAGAGGCGTGGCAGGCCGGTGTACGACTTGCCTCCCAGCACCCACCGGCGCATCGTGGCCGGTTTTCAGATGGGGTTCACCAGCGTGATGCTATGGCCGATAGTCTACCCGCCCGGTACCACGTTGGCAGGTGTGGCCTTTGCCATACCCTTCACGGCCAGCTTCATACGCGATTGGCTTGTCGTCAGCGGTCGTATTGACCCCGCCTCACGCTCATATCTGGAAATCAGGCGCGTAATCGCCGTCGTTTTCACCCGCTGGCTTCCTGTCTTCTTGCGCATCGGTGTGGTATTGCTGATGATTTGGGTTGTCTTCCACGTTCTTGGGACCCGAATTGATCCTGCTGCGCTGGTCGCTTGGCCGGGATTACCCTCTCCCAGGTTCGCGGGGTTGGCCATCAGCCTCGTGGCTCTCGTCGCTACCGTTATGCTCGCTCTGGGGGGAGCGGGCCGTCTGGCAGCTTTGGGATTGCTCGTTGCTGCCAGCGCGAATATCCTCGCCAGCGAGCTTTACCTATACAATGGCTTCTTGTTGGTAAGTGCCATCGCCTTGATGCTGCTCGGCAGCGGAACGTTTTCCTGTTGGCGCCCTGAGGACGCGATTCTCAGCCGACGCGCGGGAGATAAGGAGGGGGTCTAGCCAGTGCCAAAGCATATCCGCCTCCTGCGGCTCCGCTACTTACTTTGGCTGGTCGTTCCTCTTCTGTTCCTGTGGGTGCTGCGCAGCGTCCCATTAGAAGACTCCTGGGCGGTGTTGGCCGGGATAGGTCCGACCCAGATCCTGATCCTGATCCTGGCCAATGTTCTGGTGTCGCTGACGTTGAGTGGGCGCTGGTGGTTGATCCTACGCGCCCAAGGTCATCCCATTTCTTACCTGACGGTGGCGGGTTACCGGGTGGCGGCGTTTGGGGTCAGCTACTTCACCCCTGGACCTCAGTTCGGCGGTGAGGTGATTCAAGTGCACCTGGTGCAGCGCCGGCATCAGGTGGCGCGTTCCACCGCCATTTCCGCCGTGACTCTGGACAAATCCTTGGAGTTATTGGTCAATTTTGCTTTTCTGGCGGGCGGCATTGCCTGCATACTGCTGTGGCAAGTGTTTCCTGGGGTTGAAGTCAGGCAGGCAATCATATTGCCGTTCCTATTGCTGGCTTTGCCAATCGGATTTCTGTTGGCTATCTGGGGCGGCCGACACCCTGTCTCTGGCCCGTTGAAGGTTATTGTCGGGTTCTTTTCACGGCAAAAACTGTTAGGGGACGTTCCTTGGCTCTCTCGCCACCGTAAGGTCTACCAGGCTATCCGGGACAGCGAAGAAGAGGCAACGCGATTTTGTCAGGAATCACCCCTGACTCTTATGCAAGCTCTCTTGATCTCTTTGGTTAGTTGGGTTGCCATCTTGGTTGAGTTTTGGCTCATGCTTCGCGTCCTGGGCTTGAACCTGACTCCGATCCAGGTCATCAGCGCGCTTACCGCGGCTCGCATTGCTATTCTTCTGCCCTTACCGGGCGGCCTGGGCACACTGGAAGCCAGCCAGGTGCTGGCCTTGGGGGCGTTTGGGCTGAACCCCGCGGCGGGTATCAGCCTAAGCCTTCTCATCCACGTGCGAGATGTTGCCTTGGGTGGTTTGGGTCTGTGGTGGGGTGGCGTTAAAAGCCAGTTGCCTTAAGCTCAGTATTGCTGTAAATTATGTGATTATCCCACTCAATATCTTACGTAGACAAAACGATCGAGGTGGTTTTGATTGTCCTGTTATTCATAGAGAATCGACAGACATCATCTTAGTGCCAGGACACGGGGGGTATCTTCCAAATGGCTGAGCTGACAATTACACAGATGACCTGTGCTCGAGTCCCAACCCTAGCCGGCGAATTCCAATTATGTCTTTATCTGGACAACCAGAGTGACAAAGAGCACCTTGCCTTAGTCATGGGAGAGGTCGCAGACCAGCAGGATGTGCTGGTTCGGATACACTCGGAATGTCTCACCGGCGACGTACTGGGCTCACTACGCTGTGACTGCGGTGATCAGTTGCATCAAGCCATGCGCCTGATCGCGGAAGAGGGTACGGGGGTGCTCGTTTATCTTCGTCAAGAGGGGCGGGGGATTGGCTTGCTGGATAAGCTGCGCGCCTACAACCTTCAGGATGTGGGTTATGACACGGTAGATGCCAATCTCCTGCTTGGGCATCAGGCTGATGAACGAGACTACACGGTGGCGGCTCTCATTTTGAAAGACTTGGACGTCGTTTCAGTCCGCTTACTGACGAACAATCCTGAGAAGATCGAGAGCCTACACAAGTTGGATGTGTCGGTTACTGCTCGCGTCCCACTGCAACCTAAAGTTACCACCGAAAACGCAGCGTATCTGACGGCCAAGGCCGAGCGCATGAACCATTTGTTCAATCTTGCGCCTGCATTCGACGTGCTCGTGAGTCACGGCAGCAATGGAAGAGATTGAAGCGTTGCTCGCGAAATCTGCTGAGCATTGCCACAAAACAGGCCGACCGTGGGTGACCCTAAGTTACGCGCAAAGCATAGATGGCTGCATCGCCGCTCGTCCGGGTCAGCCGTTGGCCCTGAGCGGCACGTTATCCTTGACCCTCACTCACCAACTGCGAGCCGCTCACGATGCCATCTTGGTGGGCATTGGCACCGTGCTGGCTGACAACCCTCGCCTCACTGTGCGTTTGGTGGAAGGGGTGAATCCGCAGCCGGTGGTGGTCGACAGCCGACTGCGTTTCCCGTTAGACGCTAGCTTGCTGCGACATCATCCTCTCTCTTCGTGGATTGCTACCAGTGAACACGCCGACCTGGATCGCCAGCGGGCGCTGGAGCAAGCTGGGGCTCGCGTCCTGCGCCTCCCGACTGATCTAAGCGGGGGCGTGAACCTGGCCATTCTGCTGGAACGCCTTGGAGCATTGGGCATCACCTGCCTGATGGTGGAGGGAGGCGCGCGCATCATCACCAGCTTCCTCCGCCAACGGCTGGTCGACCTCCTGGTGCTGACAGTCTCGCCTATGCTGGTAGGTGGCTTGCACGCCGTGAACGACCTGAGACAGACTGACCCGGCGTGTTTCCCGCGTCTGCAAAAGCCACACGCAGCGTGGCGAGGGGAGGACCTGATCTTGTGGGGAGAGTTGGCTCGAGGTAAAGCGTGAAGCGACTATCCCTCTATTTCACGGGGCCGTACCAGGTCTCCGTGCAGGAGGAGCGCCTGCCCCCACCGGCGGAAGACCAGGTCGTTGTTCATACCCAGGTCTCAGCCATCAGCCCAGGCACCGAGATGCTGATCTACCGGGGCCAAGCGCCGACCGACATCCCCGTGGACGAGACCATCCCTGACCTGGCTGGTGATTTTGGCTTTCCACTCAAATATGGATACGCTGCCGTGGGGCGGGTGGTTGCTTGGGGCGCTTACGTGGGCCCGGAATGGCACAACCGGCTGGTCTTTGCCTTTCACCCGCACGAGAGCCATTTTCTGACCTCTCCAGCCGAGTTGATCCCAGTATCACCTGGTGTGTCGCCGGAAGAAGCGGCTTTTCTGCCCACCGTGGAGACAGCCGTCAACTTCCTGATGGATGGGCAGCCCCTCGTTGGAGAGCAGGTGGCCGTCTTTGGACAGGGCGTCGTTGGTTTGTTGACAACTGCGCTGCTGGCCCGGTTTCCGCTGGCCAGACTGGTGACGCTGGATCGGTATCCCTTGCGTCGTGGAAAATCTCTGGATATGGGCGCTCACGTCAGCTTGGACCCGACTGCGCCAGATGCTTTGGACCAGGTCTCCTCTTTGGTTCAGAAGGGACGCTTTTACCCGGGGGCGGATCTGACGTACGAGCTTTCCGGCAACCCTGGAGCCCTGGATCAGGCAATCGCCGCTACTGGATTCAACGGGCGGGTGGTCGTTGGCTCCTGGTATGGCCAGAAGCGGGCTAATGTGGATCTGGGAGGGCGCTTTCATCGTAGCCGGGTGCGTCTCATAAGCAGTCAGGTCAGCACCATCGCCCCCGAGTGGAGCGGACGATGGACCAAGTCTCGCCGGCTGGATTTGGCGTGGCAGATGCTTCAACAAGTAAAACCCGCCCAACTGATCACCCACCGCTTCCCTATCAAGCAAGCATCCCAGGCTTACGTCCTACTTGACCAGCATCCTGAGAAAGCGATACAGGTCATGTTGACCTACACGTGAGAAGGAAAACGTAATGCGTATTGCGTAACGCGTGATCCGTGATCCTTGTATTCGCGTTTCACGCATTACGCATTACGTTTTACGCATCACGCATCACGTTTCACGACTCAAAGCAGCAAGCACACAAGGAGTATATCACTATGTACACCGTTACCGTAAGTCGAGACTTTGTTGCGCAGCATTTTCTTATTGGCGGCGACTGGGGGGCGGAAAACGAACGGCACTCTCATCATTACCGCGTCGAGGTGGGTTTGGAAGGAGTCACCCTGGATGAGCATGGCTACCTGGTAGACATCGTTGATATAGAGACCCATCTTGAGGGCCTGGTAGCCTATTACCGGGACAAGACATTAAACGATCTGCCCGAGTTTGAAGGACTCAACACGAGCATTGAGCACTTCGCTCGCATCTTCTGCCTGGCACTTTCCGATCGTATCCAAGCGCCAAATCTGAGTGCCATCACCCTCAAAATATGGGAGAATGAAATCGCCTGGGCCGCCTACCGGCAGGAGTATTAGGCCGTGTTGACATTTGGCCCTTGCCCTCTGAGGCTCCAGCGAAGGGTCTGATGACGTCTCTCATCTGCTAACTAAATTGTCAACACTACCTAGTACACCGAGGCGGAAAGCGCGTGTAAGGGCGAACCTTCGTGCTCGATTTGTTGGGATTTTGGCGGGGAAAAAGTGCGGGTCGGTTTGGTTATCTATGGCAGCCTGGACACGGTCTCCGGCGGCTATATCTACGATCGAATGCTGGTTGAACATCTGCGCCGTCAAGGGGAGCAGGTGGAGATCATCTCGTTGCCGTGGCGCAATTATGGCCGACACCTGGTCGATAACTCCTCACCGACCCTATACCACCGGTTGCGCCAGGTCTCCCTGGACGTGCTTCTTCAAGACGAGCTCAATCATCCCTCCCTGTTTTGCCTCAATCGGCGGCTGCAGGCCCAGGTCGGCTATCCAATTGTTGCCATTGTCCATCACCTGCGTTGTAGCGAGGCACGCCCGGCCTGGCAGAACCGCCTTTATCGATGGGTGGAGCGACGTTACCTCTCGACAGTGGATGGTTTCATCTTTAACAGCCAGACCACCAAGGCCGCTGTGAAAGGTGTGCTGGGGATGGAAAGGCCCGCCACCGTAGCCTATCCTGGAGGCGACCGGCTGTGTCTTGATTTAACGCCCGCCCAGATTGCCAGCCGCGCCCGGAGTTCTGGACCCTTGCGAATTCTCTTCATCGGCAACCTGATCCCGCGCAAAGGGCTCCACATTCTGCTGGACGGGCTGTCTCGCCTGCCTCGGGACAGTTGGCGACTGGATGTCGTGGGTAGTCTGGAGGTGGACTTGGCTTACGTGCGCGCCATCCGGCGTCAGATAAAAGAGACGGGAGTGACGAATCAGGTATCTCTGTCTGGCTCCCTACCCGATGCCGAACTTGTCACCCGCCTGGCGCGCAGTCACCTGCTGTGCGTGCCTTCCTCCTACGAAGGGTTTGGCATTGTCTATCTAGAGGGTATGGGGGCGGGCCTACCGGCGATCGCCTCCAGCGCCGGGGCCGCTCGCGAGATTGTCACCCACGGCCTGGACGGCTTCTTGGTGCCCTCCGGTGACACATCTGCTTTGACCCATCACATTCGCACCCTGATCGAGGACCGAGAGCGCCTGGTCCAGATGAGCTTGGCCGCTCAACAACGGTACGTGGATCATCCTACCTGGGCCGAAAGTGCTGAGCGGGTGCGTCAGTTCCTGACGGGTATCAGTTCCTAACGGCGTGGGGGGAGAAAGAATGACACCGGTTGATTACAGCTTCACCCGCTACCTGGCGGCCAAAAAGAGCGTGGACGACCGCGCTCTGAATCGGCACGTATGGGAAAGCCTGGGTAGCGCCCTGCCAGCCGCCACCCTGTCCACTCCTCTTCGTGTGCTGGAGGTCGGAGCGGGCGTCGGCACCATGCTGGAGCGGCTGCTGGACTGGGGCTCGTTGACCTATGCCGCTTATACTGGGATCGATGCTGACCCAGCAAGTATTAATGAAGCGCATCGCCGTTTGCCCGCCTGGGCGTCAGGCCAGGGCTTCG
>JAUVPY010000473.1 GCA_030598425.1 Anaerolineae bacterium | reverse complement strand
GACGGACAGGATATCGGCCCGGTGCCACCCCACCGTCGTGACTTCGGCTTGATGTTCCAAGACTATGCCCTCTTCCCCCACAAGAACGTGTTTGACAACGTGGCTTTTGGTCTGCGGATGAAACGAATGGCGGAGAAAAAAATCAGACAGCAGGTGGGGGAGGCGCTGGCTCTGGTGGGGCTGGAGGGCTTTGAGCGCCGGGGAGTAAACGAACTATCCGGTGGGGAGGCACAGCGCGTGGCCCTGGCACGCAGCCTGGCTACCCAGCCCCGCTTGCTTATGCTCGACGAGCCTCTCGGCTCGCTGGATCGGGCGCTGCGCGAACGGCTAATGACTGAGTTGCGCGACATTCTGACCGAGGTCGGCGTCACCTCGCTGTATGTGACGCATGACCAGGCCGAGGCTTTCGCCATCGCCGATCGGGCCGTGGTGATGAATGCCGGTCGCGTGGAGCAAATCGGTCCGCCGGAGACGATCTACCACTGCCCCGCGACCCCCTTTGTGGCCCATTTCCTGGGTTTGACCAATCTGAGTGAGGGTCGGATCATCGACCAGGACCGTGTGGCATCGGCGTGGGGCGAAATCCGGGCCGATACCAGGGAGTACGTGGCGGGTGACCGAGTGAGCGTGCTGATCCTGCCCGAAGCGGCCAGGTTGACAGCCTCGAGCCGGGCGTCGGGGGGTGGGAATACTGTTCGCGGACGACTGACTGCACGTTCGTTCCGGGGGGGGCGCTATCAAGTGAAAGTGCAGCCAGATGAGGGTCCGCCCCTTACCCTGGAGTTGGCGGCTGTAGATGCGTTGCCGCTAAGACCAGGTGACCAAGTGATGGTTTTGCTAGTCCCGACAGGTGTGGTCTTGTTGCCAGCGGCAGATTTTGGGGGCTTTGAAGCGCCATCGAGCTCTGTCCACCCATAAGCCGGGCCATTGTCTATCTCCTCCCGGTCTTGATTTGAGATAGTTCCAGCCGTGGAAAAACCCGGTTACTCCCTTGCTGCGAAATTGACACACTGCTCGTTTCTTCTATAATTGAGATTAAGTCTCAAATTGAGATTAAGTCTCAGTCAAGAGTTCGTCAATGTCTGACTTGAATGGTTTAGCCGCCAGACTGAAGGTTGCGGGATATAAACTGACGGCCCCACGCCAGGCTGTGGCACAGGTGCTGGAACAGGAAGGGCTGCATCTGAGTCCCAACGAAATTTTGGCACGGGGCAGGCAGATATATCCCAAACTCAGCCGGGCCACTGTCTACCGCACGTTGGATTTGCTAACCGAATTGGGCCTCATCCGACCCATCTATTTGCACGACGCCAGCCAGCGTTACGTGACGGCTCAGGGCGGGCACCATCACTTGGTGTGCACGGACTGCGGCGCTGCCTTTGAATTCGAGCAATGCGATGCTGACCAGCTAGTGGCGACCCTGTCTGAGCGGTTTTGTTTCGAGGTACACAGTCACCTGTTGGAATTCTACGGCCATTGCGAAATCTGCAAGCCAAACCAACTATCCTGATCTCCGCCTAGATCAGCCTCACGCTTGATTGGCGTCTGGAAAGCTGTCAATACCTGGAAACAAATCCCTGAATTGCTCCTTAATCAACTATAACCTCACGCTTTTCGGGCTCAAATGGGAAGGAATCTCAGCAAGTAACGCTCAAAATCAGATAATTGGAGAATTGTCACAATGTTCAGGGGTCAAGTTCTTGGGCTGGTGAGTTGGCTGATCATCATAGTTTGGGGGATCTCAGCCTGCGGGCCATCTCGGGCGACGTCGGTCGAAGATCGCGGGAACGAAGGGAATGAACACGAAGAGTTGAGGACAGTTTCGCTAGGCTCCGGCGAGAAGCTGAAGGCAGTTGCCACTACTAATATCGTAGCCCACGTTGTGTCTGAGATCGGGGGCGATGCCATCGAACTGACTGAATTGCTGCCCAACGGCGCCGACCCGCACACCTACATCGCCACACCACAGGACGTCGCCGGTGTCGCCGATGCCCACGTCATCTTCGCCAACGGCGCCGGCTTGGAGACGGATTTCTTGCCCGAGTTGGTCCAGGACTCCGACGCCCCAGTGATTCACGTCTCCGATGGCATCGAGTTCCGCGATCTAGGCGAAGGAGAAGCGGTCTCCCCCGATCACGAGGCCGAGCACGAAGGGATTGATTCACATACCTGGACCACCCCAGCCAATGTGGTTATGTTTGTCCACAATATCGAACGTGCCTTGAGCGCGCTTGATCCAGCCAACGCCGAAAGCTATGGGGCAAACGCCACGGCGTATGAGGCCGAGTTGGAGGCGCTGGACGAATGGGTCAACGCACAGATTGAAACCATCCCGGCCGAGAACCGAAAGTTCGTGGCCGATCACTCTGTCTTTGGCTATTACGCTGACCGCTACGGCCTGGAACAAATCGGCGCAGTTGTCTCAGCTTTTAGTACGGCGGCTGAGCCGTCAGCCCAGGAATTAGCTGCACTGGAAGACGCCATCCGCGAGACTGGCGTCAAAGCGGTATTCGTGGGGACGACGGTCAACCCGTCGTTGGCCAAGCAGGTGGCTGAGGATACCGGGACTCGGCTGGTGCCACTCTACACCGGTTCTCTGGGGCCCAAGGGAAGTGGTGTCGAGACATATACCGCTTACACTTGCTCCAATACCGTAGCCATTGTCGATGCCTTGGGCGGTAAAGCGGTCGTGGAAGGCTCTCCCTGCGAATAGGTCATTTACCCAATGAATGAGTTGCTCAATTTCCTCATTGATCCTTTGTCTTACCCTTTTATGATACGCGGCCTGATCGCCG
>JAUVPY010000013.1 GCA_030598425.1 Anaerolineae bacterium | reverse complement strand
CCGAAGAGGCTTCGCACCTTGAGTATTGGGCATTCACACCCTAATTATAGTCGTCTGACAAGCTCATGTCAATAGTATTTATCAAATTGACTGCTGTTTATCCGATTTTGGCGTCCTATGCTATAGAATTACATAGATTAAAATAGAGCCAATCCAGCGGCGAGCAGGGCACCAACACCTGAGCTGATGAAATTGACCACGTCATTATCCAACCAGCCCCACCCACGCAGAGGACGTGACCGAGAATCGCAATGGTGTATGACCTGCTCAGTCTCTTTTTCGCACACGTCGCAGTAATACATACGTTGCACAGTAGCGCCAAGCAAGCTATCGAAAAAGGCTCCGCCCAGTCCACTTATTCCGCCGATAAAGAGTAGCGGCCACAACGTTTTTATCGTGGCCGGTTGACCAGTGACCAAGCGCTCGCCGGCGAGGAAAAGGACGGCGCACAGCCCAATGAACAGACCGCCCGCCAATGCCGCTAGAGACCCATCACGCGTTATGCCTCCCGAAGTGCCGGGAGGCACAGTTCGCCCCGTGGTGATTAGGCGTGGAGCCCCTCGGCTGAGGACACCGATTTCTGTAGCCCAAGTATCACTGTTGACCGTGGCCATAGCCCCGACAAAAGCCGCAAACAACGCCGGAATGGGTGACAAAGCGTAGGCGACAGCCAGCAGCGCGCCCAGACCGCCATTTGCCAATGTCTGGCCCAGGTCACGACGATGGCCTTTGGCAAACCTGTCGCTCACCAACGCTTTGTCGCGTGAGCGGTAGAGGGATAGCAGGCTGGAGGATGTAAAGAAGGCAACCAGCAGAAAGCCCCACGTCCAACCGCCAAAGCCAAAAATGAGCGTTCCAACGACAATGGCGCCAACGACCCCACTGAAGGCAAGGGCTCCTCGGCTGTAGCCCGCAATGCCGATGATGCTACTGAGAATGAGCCCAATCAAGAGTCTTAGAGGAATCAAAACCCATTATCCAATGACAGTCAACACAGCACCCCACACCAGCAATTGCAGGACCAGCCCGCCACCCCAAATCAAGTAGGCCGCTATGCGTTGTCGGCGATAGAGGATAATGCCCAACCCTAGATTAAGCACCAACATAAGCAAAGCCACCTGTGGCAATCGTAGGATCTGAATCCGGCCGGCAATTCGGTCAGCCTGGCCCAGCGCGTCAAAGTGAAATGAGAGCATAGCAGGCAGCTGGTCGAAGACCAGGGACAAGTAAATGTGTAGGGCCAGATTTGCCAGCAAGCCAAGTCCCACCAGTATCCAGGCCACTCGGTCACGCCAGATGTGGAGATCCAAAAGAGGTGACCGTTGTTCTTCTTCCTGCCAATTCTGTGTAGGTCCCAGGGGACGGCGCACGCGCCACGCTTCAATAAAGGCGTCTGGGGCACGAGGTGACACGACGTAGGCATGATCAGGGGTAAGCACAACGGCGCTCTGGACCAACGGTGACGTGGTAAACACTTTAGCAGGCGTGTTGTCGGAAAGTCGGGTACGCCCGGCTCTTAGCCCAGCCCAACCTATCCCCTGGAATGCCCGCCACCCGGTCGACTCACCACCCTGTGACACAAACTCATCGCCCATAGTGATCCCCTCGATGCATTCTATGGGCACAATCAACCTAGAGGCTCCCCACAAAATCACCAACCCATTGCGATCCAAGCGATAGCGCAAACGCAGGGCAGCGATGGACCAATAGAGCACCAAGACCAGGATTACCAAGAGGAGCACCAGTGCAGCACCCAGCCCCAAAACCAGAAGCGGGAGCGGCCGATGCACGGACAACTCGCCTATGGACACAATCAGGCTTCCCAGGCCAAATGCTAAGCCGGCCAACCCCACTACAACTCCCAGCCCGATGAAACCACTGCGATACGAAGACGTCTTAAACTCCACCTCGTGCTCCCGTGTGAGGTCACACTACAACAATTTCAACTTGCAGGATTTGAACCCTACGACAATTGGACGTTCCAACGGCGTAGGTCTTCTCGGAAATGGTAGGCGGTCATATCCAGGTGAACCGGTGTGATGGACACAAAACCGTTAGCTATAGCCCAGATATCAGTACCGCGCTCAGGAACGCCGCTTGGCGGCTTCCCGCCGATCCAATAATAGGATCGTCCACGAGGGTCCGCACGACGGACCAGTTCATCCCGATATACACGCCTTCCCAGCCGAGTGATAGCCACGCCTTGCACTTCCTCCCAAGGAACAGATGGGAAGTTAACGTTCAGGAACATGTCGGCCGGCAATCCGTGCTGTGCCACATACTGTGCCAATCGCGCGGCAAAGCTGGCGGGCCCAGTGTAGTCTACGGCCTCGAACGAATCAGAGGAAAGGGCAATGGCCGGAATGCCATTGATCACACCTTCGACGGCGGCAGCCACCGTGCCAGAATAAAAGATGTCGTAGCCTAAGTTCGCCCCCAAATTGATACCCGAAACAACCAGGTCTGGTTTGCGCTCAACGACACCCAGAAAGGCAAGCGACACACAATCAGAAGGCGCACCGCTGGAGGCGAACCCCTGCGAATCATCTGGCAGCGTCACCGGGTCGGCCCGCAACGGTTTGTGCATCGTCTTGGGATGGCCGGCAGCCGACCAGTTGTGATCAGGTGCAAAGACAATGGTCTCAGCTACTTGGTCCAGCGCCTGTTTGAGGGGCAGCAAGGCTGGCGCGTCAATCCCATCGTCGTTGGTTACAAGAACGTACATAGCAAGCCCTCCATAGCGACGTCACCATCTCCTAGCGGTTATCAAGCGGTCACTGATCGGCAATGAATATCTCTCCCAACGTGATTCCAACCTCATCGCCAACCGGCAACCACGCACCCGAAGGATCACGCCAGCCGACGAATACTTGGTACAGACCGCTCGGCAAATCGGGCGGAAGGGACAAATCGAATCGGTCGCGTACCCACTGGCCAGCATCCCAGCGGCTGGTCGGATAGTCGCCATCCAAGGGTTCACGTTCGCCCAATGGAATCTGTTCGCCGGTCTGATTAACCAACCATAACGCCAGAGCGTAATCATCAGGCGCAGATTGTGCCTGCCAGTACAGGGTAACGTGCGGCAAGCCGCCCGGCTGAAGAAAACGAGGGGCTAACGAGTAGCCACGCAGCGTAAAGAGTTCGCCTATGGTAACGTCGCCCGGATTGGGGACGGTGAACTCATCGGGCGAAGGGGGTGGACTGGCAACCGAGGGGGTGATCGTATCTATCTCGAGAGGTATGCCGAGGGGCTGACCCGCGCCCCGGTCTTCCAATCCCACCACCAACTCGTAGGGCAGCGGCGGCAGGTCTGCGGGGAGCGGCAATTCGAGCCATTGTAAGACCTGGACCTGGGGCTGCCAATCAACTACAGCATATCCACTGGCATCGGCTTGTACCCAGGTGTGCCCGCGCCGATCACGCAAATGGGCATAAAAGGCATAATCAGGGTCGCCGGGCACGTCTCGTAGCGGCTGCCAATGAAGCAACAGCCGCAATGCATCGCCAGCCTGCGCTTCGCCCTCGAGTTGGTAGCCCAGTAGTTGCAGAGTCCCCCCAGGGGACGGAGTTTCTGAGTCCTCGATTACCGCATCCAATGGAGTTCCGAGGGCAAGCTGCACTCCCGGCTTCAACCGATAGACGGACATCTCATCTTCCAAAACCTCAAGCTGCAGAAAGTCCAGCCAATGAGTATTCGGTGGTGCGGAGCGAGGGAAGATGTAGGTAGGATCGAGCCCGGCCCCAGGGGGAGGAAGCAGAAGAGTCTGTCCCCCGTCGAACCAAACGACAAAGGGCGGGCTATGATGCGTCTGCAAATCAAGCCGGAAGCGATCCCAATCGCGATAATAGGCCGCAGAGAGGGCAACGGGCCCCGCTAGGTCCCGATTGGCCTCCAGATAGCGGGCGACCTCAGTAAAATCAGCGCCGTAGATCGAACGCGCTTCAGCATCCGACGCCCAGCGTCCAAAATAATCACGCACTGTAAGCCAGCCACTCGCCACCAGATAAACTATCAACGTTGCTAGAGCCATTCGTCGCGCCACTGATGGGACGCGAGGCAACAACCATGCACCTATGCTGAAGATGCCCAGACTCCAGAAGATGTAAGTTGGTGGCAAGGCGCCAACAGTCCTCAGGAAGTGAGGGCTCTCGCCAGTGATGAAATCAGGAACCAACATCGCCAGCCACCAGATAAGCAGAAAAGCGTAGGGCGCAGACCGCAAGGCCGGACGGCGCAGCCGGGCTAGTGCCACGATCAACCCGGTGAAAAAGAGAATCGCCCCCAACGGATCGAAGAGAGGGCGACCAGCCAACCCATAGCGGCTGGTTTTGGCCCCCACGACGCTGAACATACCTAACGTGCGCAGCGTATCGGTCACGAATGGGCGTGGGTCACCCGCCAGTGCCAAAGGCAGATTGAGCACCTGCCCCGCACGCCGTCCGAACGCCTCGGGATGATTGAGAAAATAGAGGCCCAGAGGAGCAAAGACCAGTCCCCAGCAAGCAAAAAAAAGTGCCATCCCCAGCCAATGTTCACGTCGCGCCTGTCCCCGTAGCAGCCAATAGCCGAAAAACAGCAAGGGTACAAAGGGCAGAAAACGGCTGGAAAGATAGGTATACATCGCTGCTCCCAGACACACACCCCCAAGCGCAAAGTAAGCCAGACGATGTGCGATAAGGGAATGATTGCCCACTCGGTTATCGGTCAACCCTCGCCAGAGACAATAGAAGGCAGGCAACACCAGCAGAGGAAGAGTCACGGCTCGCAAGGCCAGCCGACTGACAAATACAGCCCAAAAGGATAGGCTGATCCCCAAGGCGGCGAGCAACGCCGCCGCCCTGGACGCCTGAGAACCCAGATCGACCGATAACAGACGGTTGCTGAGTGCGTATGTCAGTGGGATAGTTAGCAGCCCGGCCGTCACGTTCACCAAGCGCATAGCCACCGGTGTAATACCGAACAGGCTCATGTAGATAGCCTGCCAGTAGACGATGAGAGGCTCAATGCCGTTGTAGATATCAAAAAAAACCTCACGGCGTCCGAGCAGCCACACTTCCAGCGCCGTGATCCCGATGTACGCCTCATCGTGCGAGAGGCCGGGCGGCAATCGGTCGATAGCAATAATCCGCAGCGCCGTTCCAACCAGCAACACGACGGTCATCCCCACCACGGCTTGGGAGCGAGGCAGAACCAGCATTGAGGAAGAGGGAGTAGCAGTGGAGGGCTCAAGCTGAGGCAAGCGATTCGGAGATGGCTTTCTACCCATCATAGTTTGGTCTGCTTTGTATGGTTACACAATACGCAGTACGCAATTGTGCTGCATATTGCGTACTGCGTATATGTGAGACAAAGACGAGAGAGTCCCTACTCTAGGTAGCCCAAGGCACGCAATCGATCGGCCAGGGCCTCATCATCCAAGCTCAACTGCCGAGACGCCTCCCAATTGCCTGGACGACGTTCTTCAGACTGCTGCACGAAAGTGGTCAGAGCATTTTCAAGTTGAGCCACTTCATCGGGATTCTCGCCAAGCAAATTGTGGGTTTCGCTAGGATCATCCGTCACGTCAAACAGCTCGTCCGGCTTATCACCGACTGTAATCAGCTTGCGCTGCCCTCGATAAGCAGCGCGCCGCATCAACCTGCATCGAAAGGTATCAATTGCATCCGGGTTCAGGCTTTCCATCAAGCTCAACAAAGTGTCAGGCGTGTACGCCTCAGCGAAAACCACACCGTGCTCCGGGTCTGTGCCATTGACGGAGCGAGCCAGACTCAACCCTTCGACGTCGATCGGTGCGCCGTGACCGTTCGCTCCATTACCATTAGGGAAAATCCCCGCCGCTTCCAGCGCGGAGTGGAATAGACGCCGGACCGAGACCGGCGTTGAGACGCGCTTGCCGGCCGGATACAGCTTGGGGTAGCGCACGATGAGAGGCACACGCAGCAGGTCATCGTAGACCACCAAAGAATGTCCAACGAAATCGTGATTGTTCATCCCTTCGCCGTGATCCGAGGTAATGATGACCATTGTGTTGTCGCGAACATCCGGCTCATTCAAATAATCAAACAGACGGTGCAAAAGATAGTCCTCATAGGCCACCTCAGCGTCATAGAAGTCATTCAGGGTACGGTCGCCAACTTTGCTGAGCGGCTCAGTGAGGGGGACCATCCAGGCGTAATGCTGGAGATTATAGTGGCGCATAAAGTCGCGTGCTTCACGATCCTGCTGGTAGTAAGGGGCGAACTTACGGACAAAACGAGGCGGCGGCCAAAAAGGAAGATGGGTTTCCATCACGTTGACGAAGGCAAAGAGCGGCCGCCTTCGCCCGGCGCTCCGGCGGGTGCGCATATAGCCCACCACGTCACGTAGCGAGCGAACCGTATTGCCTTTAAAATTGCCACGCCGCTGCCAGATAGACGCTATGAACGGATTCAGGGCGATGCGCAGCAGAAAATGGTTGTGAGCGAATTGATTTTGAATAGGCGTGGTGACGCGACGCATGACTCGGACATAGCTCTCGAAGAGCTTACCCACCAACTTGGGCCGTGATTTGGAAATGTCGGGAGGATTGGGCACGGCACCGCCATAATTATAGAACTCCTCAAATCCACGATCCAAGCCATTCTCCACCACACCCAGTAACGGATTGTTGCAGAAGCCAACCGTTTCGTAGCCATCGCGATTGAGAAACTCGGCCAGCGTCTTATGATCGTGGCCCAGGACGTCGTGAATCTGGTTGGTCATATGCGTAGTAGGGTACTCTCCAGTGAACAGCGATGCGTGTGATGGGATGGTCCATTGCGCCGGCACGATGGCCCGCTCGAAAAGAGTACCACCTTGTGCAAAATCATCGATGTGAGGAGTCGTATCGCGTGGATATCCATAACAAGATAAACGATCGGCCCGAAGCGTATCAAGCACAATGAATATTATATCCGGCTTACTCGGTGTCTTCAGCACATTGCCCCCTAATAGCTACAATTCAAATAATCACCAAGAGGATGCTTGATCTGAATGCGTTCGGCAAATAGCCCTCTAGAGCCCCTTTCCGCCCTCAAAGATAGGTCTCTAGACCAGTCAACATCTTATGGTTTCAAACAACCTCCAGGCGAAATATACACCCAATAAGGCAGAAGCACAAACCAAACCGGGCTCATTCAGCCGCCAGCGATCCGTACCCAGAACATCTGGAACACGTACCAGTGCTTTCCAGCCACTCAGTATTGCAGTATCGGGAGAGCTATGTTACCATTTGACATGTACTGCCGTGGCGAGGCATCAATGGTCCCACAACTCACGTCTAACTTCTAATTATTTTCTAAGCTGTTTCAGATTTTGTTCTTATCATGTTGTGCAAAGGTGAACTGGTGGCATTTGCACGGCGATTCTACACCACGAAAGGAACTGAATAACAAGAATGAATGCGTCGAACAATGAGGAATTTCCTATTGGCGGGATCAAGCCGCATGGTGGCGAACTGATCAATCGAGTTCTCAGCGACGAGGAACGGGAAGAAGCCACAGCCCGAGCCCAAACACTGACCGGGCTCCAGCTAAAATCCCTGGTGAATTTATCAGATCTGGAGCTTCTGGCGACCGGCGCCTTTAGTCCGTTGACCGGTTTCATGGTCAAGCAGGACTATGATCGTGTGGTCGAGGAAATGCACCTGTATAGCGGGCTGATCTGGTCGATACCAGTAACGCTGGCCGTGACCGAAGACGAGGCTGCCAGCATCAGCAAAGGACAAGAGATCACTCTATGGCAAGATGACACACCCCTGGCGATCATGACGGTCGCCGAGAAGTTTCAGCGAAACATAGCAAGGGAAGCCAAAGGTGTGTACCATACCGAAGAGGAAGCACATCCCGGTGTGGCCCGTCTCTATCGCCACGGCAATACCCTTCTGGGTGGCGATATCTGGCTCCTCAACTGGCCGAAACCGCGCGAGTTCCCGGAATTCCGACACACGCCAGCTCAGACTCGCCGCATGTTCGCCCGCCGCGGCTGGCGCCGCATCGTGGGCTTTCAGACACGCAACCCCATCCATCGCGCCCACGAATACATTCAGAAGACAGCTTTGGAAATCACCGATGGACTCTTCCTGCACCCGCTGGTGGGAGAAACCAAGGCCGATGACATCCCCGCCGATGTGCGGATGCGAAGCTATGAGGCGATTCTACGCGACTACTACCCGGCCGACCGCGTACTGCTGGGCGTCTTCCCGGCGGCGATGCGCTATGCCGGTCCGCGCGAGGCAGTTTTCCACGCGATGGCCCGCAAGAACTACGGATGTACTCACTTCATCGTCGGCCGCGATCACGCTGGCGTCGGCGACTACTACGGCACCTACGATGCCCAACACATCTTCGATGAGTTCGATCCTGAGGAGATCGGTATCACGCCTCTCTTCTTTGACTACACTTTCTACTGTAGAAAGTGTGGTGCCGTTGTCTCAGCCAAAACCTGTCCTCACGACAAAGAGGATTGGATCTATTTGAGCGGCACCCAGGTACGGCAAATGCTAGAGCGAGGTGAGATGCTGCCAGAGGAATTCACCCGGCCAGAAGTCTCGAAGATCTTAATGGATGGGATCCGCGCCAAGCGGACCCAGCAGGAAGCCGATTAATCTTATGCTCAAGTTTTTGCGCCGCAAGCAGGAACCCAAAGTCCTTGTGATCGGCCTTGATTGCGGTGACCCTGTGTTGGTCTTTGACCAATGGCGCGATGAGTTGCCCAACTTGCGTCGGTTGATGGAGGCAGGAGCCTATGGCCCTCTAACCAGTTCTATTCCTTGCATTACGGTGCCTGCCTGGAGTTCGATGACCAGCGGCAAAGACCCTGGTGTATTAGGCTTTTACGGCTTTCGCAATCGGGCTGACTACAGCTACGAGAACATGAGCATAGCCACCGGGTCAGCCGTACTGGAGCCACGTGTATGGGAGTTGCTGGGAGAAGCGGGCAAACGGGTGATCGTCGTAGGCGTGCCCCAGACCTATCCCGTGAAACCGGCAAACGGCTACTTGATCAGCAGCTTCCTAACGCCCAGCGTTCAGCGCCAATACACTTACCCTGACGAACTTCGCGACGAAATTGACCGACTGCTAGGTGGTCGAGAGTATGACATCGACGTACACCAGTTCCGAACCGAAAATAAAGACTTCCTCCTCAAACAGATCTACGAGATGACCGAGAAGCGATTCATCGTCCTAAAACACTTGCTCAAAAATAAACCGTGGGACTTTTTTATGTTCGTCGAGATGGGTGTGGATCGCATTCACCACGGGCTGTGGCAATATATGGATTCGACTCACGCCAGGTACGAGCCAGGCAACCCGTTTCAAGATGCCATTAAGGAGTACTATCAGTACATCGACCAAGAACTAGGCGAAATGCTCTCAGCATTAGACGATGACACCGTAGTGATGGTCGTGTCGGATCACGGGGCCAAGAGGATGGACGGTGGCATCTGCATCAACGAATGGCTACGGCGTGAAGGTTACCTTGTCCTAAAGGAGGAACCTGTTCGGGAGGGTCCCAGGCCGATCCCCTTTGAGAAGGTGGAAGTAGATTGGGAACAAACGACTGCCTGGGGCGCTGGCGGCTATTACGCTCGCATCTTCCTTAATATTCAGGGCCGAGAACCCAACGGCCTCATCCCCAAAGCGGACTACGACAAGGTACGGGATGAACTGGCTGCCGCAATCGAGACAATTCCAGACCACAACGGCAACGCTCTCAACACGACCTGTTTTAGGCCGGAAGTGGTCTATCAAGATGTGCGCAATATCCCTCCAGATCTTATCATCTATCTAGGGGACCTGCATTGGCGGTCAGTTGGTAGCTTTGGCTTCGACAGCATATATACTTTTGAGAATGACATCGGCCCCGACGATGCCAACCACGCCCAGGAGGGAATGATAATCTACTATGATCCCAAGCAGAACTTGGGTGGTCAGCGCCTCGACGGGGCGCAGTTGATGGACTTCGCACCGACCGTGCTCCATCTGATGAGACAACCAATCCCGGAAGATATACAAGGAAAGGCGATTCAACTATGACGCCCCCTAGCGATGACGGCAAGACGATGAGCGAACCAGTTGGACAGTGGGGCCAGAGGGGATTTGTGCTATGGCTTACCGGGCTTTCCGGGTCGGGCAAAACGACCTTGGCCAAACTGTTCGAGCAAGAACTGCGAGCACAAGGGATACGTATCGAACGCTTGGACGGGGATGTGGTACGCCAGAGCTTGACCGCTGATCTGGGCTTCAGCAAAGAGGACCGCGACAAGAACATCCAACGGGTCACGTTCGTGGCAAAGCTATTGTCACGCAACGACGTGGGCGTGGTGGCCTCCTTTATCTCCCCTTACCGGACCACACGAGACTGGGTAAGAAGCGAAGTGACGAACTTCATCGAAGTCTTCGTGGAGTGCTCATTGGAGGAATGCATCCGTCGCGACGTGAAAGGGCTCTACGCCAAAGCGCTAGCGGGCGAAATCCCTGAATTCACCGGTGTTTCGGATCCCTATGAGGCCCCGGTCAACGCAGAGATCACTGTCAACACGGCCGAGGAATCCATAGAAGAGAGCTTCGCCAAGATTATGGGCTACCTGCGAGAGATGGGATACGTCCCGGTGCCAGAGGTAATAGGCTAAGGCCAAAGAATGGAAGCGCAAAGCGCGCTTTGCCTCTCCTGTAGAACAGGCCTATTCTTCCCCGGCCATTCGCTGCACGCGCTCCCAATCATCCGGCGTGTTAATGTTCAGAAAAGACCGGAAGGTAGGGTCAAAGCGAGCCGCGTCGTCGCGCTCCACGTACCGCACTCGCACGTCGCCGAAGAAGCCGATGATCTTGAGCCGGCCGGCCAGCAAGCGCCGCGTGATGGGTTCCAGGCACGCCTTGCCGTATACGGCGTGCATCGTCTCGGGGAACTCTTCAATGCGTGGAATGACCACGTCATAACCAGGCGCCAATTCTGTCAAGTGGCACAAAAGGTCGGCGTTCAGAAAGGGCATATCGCAAGCGACCACCAAGCAGTGAGAATTGCGTGCGGCATGTATTGCCGTGTAGATCCCCCCTAGCGACCCTTTACCTGGATACACATCACCTACCATCCGGTAGCCCAGGTGACGAAACCTCTCAGGTGTGTTGGTGATGAGTGTTACGTCATCACTCAAGGGCTGGACGCACTCGAGGACCCGATCGATAACCGAGCGCCCCCCCAGCGGCAAGAACGCCTTATCCTGTCCCATGCGGCTACTCTGGCCACCAGCCAATATTGCGACGCTGACTTTTGGCACACGCACCTCTAGTAAATACGATCTCAGGCCCAGTATAGCTCAAAATCGGAACAGAATAAAAGCCACTCCCTCGGTCTGGAGCGACCCGGGACTGGCTTCTATATGTATATGTATATGTATATGTTCAAACAGGTGAGGACGAGGCCTACTTATGTTCGTCCAGGTAAGTCACTGCCTGGCCGACCGTAGTGATCTTCTGGGCCTCCTCGTCAGAGATTTCGCCGCCGAATTCCTCCTCGAAGGCCATAATCAATTCGACCAAATCCAAGGAGTCGGCTTCCAGGTCATCCCGAAAGCTGGCCTCCATGGTGACTCTCTCCTCGTCAACACCGAGTTGGTCGACGATGATATCCTTCACTTTATCGAAGATTTCCGCTTGGGACATGTGACAATTCCTCCTTCTGTGCATTATTTTTGAGCGGACGACGGATTCTACCAGCTACCGCCCAAATTGTCAACGAAGACTTGCACCAATGGGTGCACCCTAACGTCTTGGCTAGGGCGGCATCTCCAATTCGCAAATGGCGGCAGAGTTGCACCAGCTACCCTATTACCCTACTTGTTCTGCCAGGCTTGACAAGCCCCCAGGCCACTGGTAAACTGTTTTGATGTGCTTCGATACTCGGAAAAACCAAGGATTGATATCCTCTCACATAAACACCGTGCCTGCACAAAAGTTACGCTTAGAAGGACGAAGAATTTGATGCTCGAACAGAGAAAGGCCGATCACATTCGAATCAACCTGGAAGAGGACGTCGGCTTCGATCGATTGACCACCGGATTGGAACGATACCATTTCACCCACCAAGCTCTTCCTGAACTCAACCTGGCCGACATTGATCTGGGAATTACTTTCTTTGGTAAGTCTCTGCGACTGCCTCTACTCATCTCATCCATGACCGGCGGCACAGAACGAGCGCATATCATCAATCGCGCCCTGGCGACCGCCGCCCAAGAAGCTGGCATCGCCATGGGACTCGGTTCGATGCGCGCCGCCCTGGAGGACCCATCGCTGGCCGAATCTTTCCGTGTGGTTCGTCCGGTTGCGCCTGACATTCTGTTATTTGCCAACCTAGGCGCCGTCCAACTGAACTATGGCTACACTGTCAATCATTGCCGGCGCGCTGTCGAGATGGTGGAGGCTGATGCCCTGTTTCTACATTTCAACGTATTGCAGGAGGCACTCCAGCCTGAAGGAGACACCAACTTCGCAGGACTGTTGAGTAAAGTCGAGGCGGTCTGCCGTAATCTGGAAGTGCCTGTCGTGGCCAAAGAGGTAGGATGGGGTTTCTCGGAAGACACGGCTCGCCACCTGGCAAATGCAGGCGTCGCCGCCATCGACGTGTCCGGCGCAGGTGGTACCAGTTGGAGTCAGGTGGAAATGTACCGAGCCGACACAGAGGCACGCCGGCGAGTGGCTGCTACCTTTAGAGACTGGGGCATACCGACTGCTGAATCCATCGATATGGTCCGCCGGGCAGCTCCGCACCTGCCTCCCATCGCCAGCGGAGGCTTGCGCAATGGTCTGGAGATAGCCAAGACGATTGCCTTGGGCGCCCATCTGGCTGGTATGGCCGGTCCTTTCCTCAGAGCGGCGGTAGTTTCGACCGAAGCAGTACTGGATACCGTTGAGGTAACAGCTTCTGAGTTGCGGACGACGATGTTCTGCATCGGCGCTGCGTCGCTCGACCAGCTACGGGATACGCCGTACCTGGTATGTAGAACGTGAGGTATTGATCGCACTGCGTGATCCAGGCAAACTGACCGGATGATGTGCCAATGGCAAGCAAGGAGACTCCAACTTGAAACTGCAAGAAGCCTTGGACAGCTATTTGCCGCTGATCGAAGAGGAGCTGCACGCTTGTATGGCTCCGCCCCCCCACAATCCCCTAGCCTTCTACGGTACGATGCGCTATCATCTGGGCTGGACCGATGACCAGTTTCGAGCTTCCCAGGCGAAAACAGGGAAGCGTCTGCGTCCCCTGTTCACACTGTTAACCTGCCAGGCCGCCGGGGGAGATCCCCACGATGCCCTGCCTGCCTCGGCTGCTGTTGAATTGATCCACAACTTCTCGTTGATCCACGACGACATCCAGGACAAAAGCGACACCCGTCGCGGCCGTGACACGGTGTGGGCGCTGTGGGGCGAAGCACAGGCCATCAATGCCGGCGACGCCATGTTCACCTTGGCCCACCTGGCACTGCAACGCCTCGTGGAGCGGGGCCTCCCACCCGACCGAGTAGCAGCCGCCTATCGCACCCTCGATCAGGCCAACCTGGCACTCTGCCTGGGGCAACACTTGGACCTAGACTTTGAGAACCGCCTGGACGTGGACACTGACGCCTACATGACAATGATCCGGGGCAAGACCGCGGCACTGCTAGGCAGCGCCGGGCAACTTGGTGCGTTAGTCGCCTCACCAGACTCGGGCCTGGCCGAGCATTACCGAAACTTAGGTGAAGAATTAGGCTTGGCCTTCCAGATCCAAGACGATGTGCTGGGCATCTGGGGCAAAGCGGACGTAACCGGCAAACCAGTCGCCGATGACATCCGTCGCCGCAAAAAGAGCCTGCCCGTGGTCTACGTATTGGGCAGGCAAAACGATCCAGACGCCGAACGGCTCCGAGTGCTCTACGCACAGGAGGCGCTTTCGGAGGAGGACGTGGCCGAAGCCGTTGCCATTCTCGATGGTTGCCAGGCCAGGCCCTATGCTGAAGAGTTGGCCCGCCAACACCTGGAGAGGGCACTCATGCAACTGGAGGCAGCCAGGCCGGATCCAGAAGCCGATGAGGCATTACGGGAACTGGCACAGTTCCTCATCAAGCGAAACTACTAGAAGGCAAGTGCTGGGCACACTTGCGTGCCATACAACGGTTAGACACAGGCCCCCACTATTGTCTCGCTCACATCCAAGGCGGGGCCATCCTCTACCCTTCTTCAGGCCGCCGGTGACGGCGACCGAGAAAGTCATCTCTGATTCCCCAACTAAGGCGCAAAAACGATCACATAGTACGTTAATATTGACGGGGTTATGCACGCACATAATTGGAGCATCCACGCGCCAGTTTCAGTTGACGATAATTCGGAGACCGAGTATAATCTCGTTACCTTCTAGACCTATGCGCTAGGCAGAAGAGATATTGCATTTCCGAGAAGACACGATATAATGTGAATGGGGGAAAGCATCTCAAGCGATAGCAGGAGCCAGGATTTGGATACGTTACACTTGAAGGGGGCATCAGAATCTGATGACGCGTCTTCAGATTTGGACGAAGCAACTCTGCCAAAGGGTGCCATCCTCCAAGACCGATATGAGATCCTCAAAGTGCTGGGGCTGGGTGGAATGGGTGCCGTCTACCAAGCGCGGGATCTGCGCT
>JAUVPY010000231.1 GCA_030598425.1 Anaerolineae bacterium | reverse complement strand
GCCTTTTGAACGTTCACTTTGAACTGGCGTTTGGTGTGCCGCATCGAGTGGCTGACGTTGTGCCCAAATTGAGGGCCCTTGCCACAGATCTCACATTTTGCCATTGGATGAGTGCCTCCGTAAGTCAATCAGCAATAAGTCAAATGGTTAAGCGTGAAGTCGTAACCCGTTATCCGTGAAATCGTAACCCGTTACTTGTAAACTCGGTTCCTGTTTCACTTTCTGCCGTTACGCGTGCAAGCCGATAGCATACCATATCACCAGGATTAGAGCAAATTTAGATGACGACTGAAACTGAGTTGGGCATAATCGAGGTATCGTGCGCCGCCATTGCCAGCATCGCCAGCCAGGCTGTCCTGGAATCGTATGGCGTGGTCGGTATGGCGTCCAAGAGCTTCAAGGACGGCCTGGTGGAGTTGCTCGCGCCCAGCGCCAGCCATCGGGGCATAGACGTGCATCTCGCGGATGGTCAGGTTGTTATCGATTTGTACGTCATCATCGAATATGGTACCCGTATTTCGGAAGTGGCCCACAATATTATGTCGGCCGTTACGTTCCGTGTCGAAAAAGCCCTTGGTGCTTCGGTGGCCCAGGTGAACGTGCACGTCCAGGGCCTGCGAGTGAATCAGGAGGATTAGGCCGTGTTGACATCTCTGAGGCTCCAGCGAAGAGTTTGATGATGTCTCTCAGGTGCTAACTCAAATATCAACACTACCTAGTAGAAAGGTCAACATGAACAAGCTAAGGTTCAGCTATTTTCAGCTCACGTTTGGGCAAGAAGAGGCTTACCTCCAACCGGAAAAGACCTATACGCGACTAAAGAGATGCGGATATGACGCCATAGAAATCTGCCCACCCAAAGGTCGATACGGGTTAGGGGTCAAGATAGAAGACTACCTCAAGACCCACGAGCGGCTCAAGGACGATTATGGGTTGGAAGTGTCTTGCATCAATGAATGCTGGGGTGAAATGTGGGATCCTTATTCCCCCAACTTTAAGACACTGACCGAGCCCAAGACGGCAGACCTGGCTGTCTCGGAGACCAAGTCCTCGACCGACTTCGCCGCGGAGTTGGGGGCACCGTTTGTGACAGTGGCGGTCGCCATTCACGACCAAATCACCCCGGACAACGTAGCAGAAAGTGTGGCAATCGCCGTGGATGCCCTGGGGCGCATGGCGGATTATGCGAAAAGTAAAAACGTTCGCTTGGTGTTTGAGGCCACCAATCACCTGGAGATGGGCAAGTTTGTAAACACCGCCCTCAATCACAAACGGATGATCGAGCTGACCGAACGGGAAAACATCGGGATCCAGCTCGACTGGTTCCACGTGAACCTCGAGGAACTCAACCCTTACGAAGCAGTGACCGATGCACACCCCCTATTGTGGCATATGCATTTCCGCGATTCCAATTCCCTCACGCCTGGCTATGGCAAAACGGACTTCAAGGCCGTAATCCGCGCCATCAAGAAGATCGGCTATGATGGATATTGCACGATCGAAAGCGCGCCTATGATCCCCGATGCCGACACGGCAGCCAGGGATGGGATCGACTACCTCAAGTTCCTCGAACGAATCGTCGATTATCAGCTCAGCCCGGAATTCCCCAATGGTTATGCACTGCCAAGTTCCCTGTGAGCTTTGACAAGAACTAAAGAAAGAAAGACCTAATGGAAGCCAACGAGATGCTCAAACAAGCCAAAGAAATGATTCGGGCCGAAGGAGAAGCCATTGTCGGCATAGCTGACCAACTGGACCAATCTTTCGTGGAGGCGGCCCGTCTGGTCAGCGAATGCAACGGCCGGATCTTGATCACGGGAGCCGGCACGTCTGGAACCATTGCCCGTCGTATGGCACATCTGTTTGCCACGTGCGGTATGCCGGCGTTTTATATGAATGCCGCCGACGCGCTGCACGGCCCCTCGGCAGCGATAGCGCCCGGTGATCTCCTCATCGCCCTCTCCAAAGCTGGCAAAAGTGCGGAAATTAACCAGTTTGCGGAGGTGGCTCGACAACGCGGAGGAAAGGTGATCAGTGTGACCTGGGAGCCCGAGTCTGAACTGGCCAGTCTCAGCGACGTGGTTCTCGTTATCCGCCCGGATTCCAAAGGTGAAGGCGAAGGCGTGCTTCCATTTGGGAGCACCCTGGCCAACGGGGCAGTCGGTGATGCACTGTGCCTGGTCGCCAAGCGCCTGCGAGGCTTTGACCTGGCCGAATTGACCCAGACCCACCCATCGGGCGCCACCGCAGAGCTGGTGCGTGACAGCAAATAATGCCTCGAAACAACAGCGAAAGGAGAACACACCATGGCAGACTATCTGTTGGGCCTTGACTACGGGACGGGTGGCGGCAAAGCCTGCATCATCAACACCGAAGGGGAAGTCCTGGGCTTCGGCTTTGCAGAATACCCGTTTATCCACGAAAAGCCGGGATGGTCGGAACACGATCCGATAGGATATTGGGAAGTTGCCTGTCAACTCATCAAGACCGCTCTCGACCAAGCACGCGTCGACCCGGCGGAGATCCGGGGTATGGCCGTCTCTTCCGCGCTCCCCTCGATGGTTATGGTGGACAAAGACCATAATCCGATCCACCGAGCTTATAACTTGATGGACCGGCGCGCCACCCAGGAAGTCGAGTGGCTAAGGGAGAACATCGGCGAAGAGCGGATCACGCAGCTCACGGCCAACAGAATAGAGGACCATCCTACGCTTGTGAATCTGCTGTGGGAGAAGAATAACCGGCCCGATTCGTTTGAGAAAATCTGGAAAGCGCTTACGATCGACGGATTCATTACCCTGAAACTCACTGGTGAGGTGGTGGTTAACCACGGTGGGGCGGCTTTCTACGGCGTCGCCTACGACGTTATGGGAGAGAAGTTTGACCAACAAATGCTGGAGGACGTTGGCATCGACGCCGACATCCTGCCTGGTATTTTCCGATGCGAAGACATCGCCGGCGAGTTGACCTCAGAGGCCGCCGTAGCAACAGGCCTGGTGCCAGGCATTCCCGTCGCCGTGGGGCAGGTGGACTTCAACGCCAGTTGTATTTCAGCCGGCATCACCGAAGAAGGCGACATTATGAGCAACTTGGGCACCGTCGGCAACTTCGGCATCGTCTTCAAGAACCCGGACTTCATGTTCTCCCCTGAAGGTCTTGCCATGATCAACCTGGCCTTCACCGTTGATTCGGCAGATACCTATATGACGATCCCCTCCACGACAACCGGCGGCCAGTCTATCCGCTACCTGCGTGATCAATTCTCTCAGTACGAAGTAGAGGCGGAGCGCGTGATGGGGATCTCGTCGTACGACCTGCTCAACCTACAAGCTGCAAAAGTGCCGATTGGCAGTGAGGGTTTAATCATTCTGCCCTTCTTGATGGGCGAACGGACGCCGATCTGGGACGCCTATGCAAGGGGCGTAATCTTCGGTTTGTCCCTGAACCACACCAAGGGGCACATCGTCCGGGCTATGATGGAGGCGGTGGCTTACGCCTTATATGACTCGTATCAGCTTATCAAGAAATCGGGCATCAAGATCAACTACCCCCTGGTGTTGAATGAAGGCGGGACGGTGAGCAAGCTCTGGCGACAGATCATCAGCGATGTGTTCAACTCGCCTCTGGTGTTGGTCAAGCGCAGAACCGGCGCTCCCTTTGGTGACGCCATTCTGGCCGGTGTAGCCACCGGCGTCTTCGAAGACTACTCGGTAGCCAAGGAGTGGACGGAGTACATCGAACCTACGGAACCCAGCCAGGAAAACCACGAGCGGTATATGGAGTACTTCGCTCTTTACAAGCAGATATACGAGCACGTGAAGGGCGATTTCAGGGAGCTGGCCAAGTTGAGGGACAGAGACTAAAGATCGGAAATTGGGGAGGAATGGAGTGACAACACTTGGGAAGACAATTCGTCTGAGAAGAATGCAGAATCCAGCGTCGGGACGGATTCTCACGGTGGCCATCGATCATGCGCCAAGCTATGGTGTCCTGGATGGCCTCGAGAACATAGATGCGGTGATAAAAGAGGTGGCGGGCGGCGACCCGGACGCAATCTTGCTGATGAAGGGAACCGCCGAGCGGTGCTTCCAACCCTACGCTGGAAATATCTCCTTGATATTAAAATGTTCCAGCCTATCCCCTTTCCATCCCGAACATGATGTATGGGTCAGCCATGTGGAGGATGCCGTGCGCCTGGGCGCCGACGCCATCTCCATGGCCCTGACGGTCGGCAGCGCACAGCAGCCGGACCTGCTCTCCAATATGGCCGCACTGGTACGCGAGGCAGAGCCAGTCGGAATGCCGGTTATTGTCCACGCCTATCCCAATGGGGAGCTCGTTCCGCCCGATGAAAGGTACACGGCCAAACAGGTCAAGTATGCCGCGCGTCTGAGCATGGAATTGGGCGTTGACATCGTCAAGACTTTTTACACCGGCTCAGCAGAAACCTTCGCCCAGGTAGTCGAGACAGCAGCCCCAGCATTGGTAGTGGCCGCTGGCGGCCCCCGGTTAGAGACGGATGCCGACGTCCTGCAAATGGCCTACAATGTGGTACGGGCAGGCGCAGCAGGTATCACCTTTGGGCGCAATGTCTGGCAAAGCGTGGACGCAGGTCGTATGATCCGCGCTTTGCGACACATCGTTCACGACGGCGGCACCGTCGACGAAGCCAATGAACTCCTCCGGATGGGCCAGGCGGAGAACGTTTAATGCCCCTGGTTAGCTCAAGGGAATTACTTACCCAGGCAAGGAAGAAAAGGTACGGCATCCCTAGCTTATTGGCAGGTAATCTGGAGCTGGTGGTCGGCCCCATCATGGCGGCTGAGGAGAGAAAATCACCACTTATCCTGCCTTTCAACCAGGAGGTAACGCCAAAAATCCCTATGGAAATAGGGATACCGCTGGCAGTGAATGCGGCCAAGAGAGCTAAGGTGCCTATAGCCGTCATGCTCGACCATGGCAAGAGCCTTGAGGACGCTCTCAGGGCGATTCGGCTTGGAGCCTCTTCTGTCATGTTTGACGGCTCCAATCTGCCCTACGAAGAGAACGTACGACAGACCAGAGAGGTGGTGCGGGTCGCTCACGCCCTCGGGGCGTGTGTAGAGGCCGAACTTGGTGGAATCTCCAGTTACTCAGTAGGTTCTGAGGAAAGCGGTCCCGAGGGCTCTGTCACCGATCCCCATCTCGCTGTAGACTTCGTAGAAAGAACGGATGTCGATACGTTGGCCATATCCTTTGGCAACGCCCACGGTGTCTACAGAGGAAAGCCCAATCTCGATCTGGATCGCGTGCGGCAAATCCACG
>JAUVPY010000304.1 GCA_030598425.1 Anaerolineae bacterium | reverse complement strand
TGTTTGGCCTTCCTCTGGAATTTCGCCAACGCGCCCTACCGGTCGGATCCCGGCTGGGTTATCCTAATCCCTTTCCATCCCCCTGGTCAAGATTGTGATGAAAAGTTCAATTCGCCAAGGCTAATCCTTTAGCCCGGCCCCAACGCAAGGAGCTCTTCCGGTTCTGAAACACGAAAATGTGACAACTACCTGCACCATGCTACCTGCCACATGCGACATGCTACCTGCCACCTGCTACCTGCTACCTGCTACCTGTTACCTGCTACTTGTAGAATGGTCTCTCGACAAATCTCACGTCGATAAACTCGGGTGTGACGCCGCGTGCCATTAGGTCCTTGCGCAGGTTGACCAGGATGGTCAGCTTAGCGTCCATATCCCGACCGTCTCCCAGGTAAACGGGCCAGCCTTCACCCGTGGTGAAGCTGACACCTGTAGCCCGCGAATAGTTCATCACCGGCAACTCAGGCAGCAGCCGACGCAGCGACTGAGCTGTTTCCATAATGCTCGGATCGAGCGCTTCCCCGGGCGAGACTGGCTCTGCATCAGTATCTATGATCGTCAACGCGTCGGATAGGTCGGCGCGGGGCGGGAAAATGACACCCTCTGCGTCTACCCACCAGTTCGCTTCCCCAGTTTGCCACAGGATCACGGGCGTTCGTTCCTCCACGGTGACGATCACCCGCGCCGGAAGGCGTACCTTCACGTGGGCCAATCTCACATTTGGCAACGTCTCCACTCGTCTGGCAACGGCCGCCGGGTCCACCCAGAATACGCTCAGCCCTTCCAAATCACTGGTCGAGTAAACCTCCTCGGAGGTCACTGCGGCGTTGCCCCGCACCTGGATGTCATATACGTAGAAGCTGGACGAATTGAAGATGGCATAGATCACCCAACCGGAAAACACCAGCAGCGTGGCGGCCACCAGCCGTGAGACAAGCGTCTGCCATCGGCCAGGCGCAGGCGTCAGCGCAAAACGCACGCGCCGGGCGCTGCTAGGATATTGCCTGCCAAGCCGCCTCTGTGAGCGGCGGCCATTTCGTCTCCGGGTCACGTTTCTTTAACCCTCTTTCCTTCCTTACGTCGCCGTGGACACGTCGAACATTGTCGCAGAGCGCCCCACGTCCTTATAGCGCTCAAGAGCCAGTTGAATCAGCCGATCAATCAATTCGGTGTAGCTGATGCCGGTCGCCTCCCACAGCTTGGGGTACATACTAATCGGCGTGAAGCCGGGGATGGTGTTGAGTTCGTTAAGCCAGATTCCGTCCGTCGACCTATCCATCAGAAAATCAACACGGGCCATGCCAGCGCAATCGATGGCTGCGTATGCTTTGACAGCCAACTCCCGGATCTGCTCGGTTTGCTCCTCTGACACAGGGGCCGGGATGAGCAAGTCCGAAGCGTCATCGATATATTTGGCGGCGTAGCTGTAGAAGTCACGCGAAGGGATGATCTCACCTGGTACCGAGGCGATGGGGTCGTCGTTGCCCAATACGCTGACTTCGATCTCCCGCGCCTCGATGCCTTGTTCGACGATGAGCTTACGATCGAAGCGAGCTGCTTCGTCCAAGCCGGCCGTCAACTCGCCCCGGTTATTGGCCCTGCTCACCCCAACGCTCGAGCCCAGGTTGGCGGGCTTGGTGAACATCGGGTAGCGAAGCGCCGCTTCACACAGGGTGACCACTCTGGCTGGATCGGCCTCCCAGGCTACCCGCAAGACCACCTGATAGGGGAGGACCGGCAGGCCGTGGGTGCGGAAGACGTCTTTGGCAATGGCCTTATCCATACCCACCGCGCTGGCTGTGACGCCGGCGCCCACGTAGGGCAGTCCCGCCAGTTCCAGGAGACCCTGTACAGTGCCGTCCTCGCCGTGGGGGCCGTGGAGCACAGGGAAGATCACGTCGACTTCCAAAGCGGCTTCGGCTGTGGTTAGGGCGCTGGGTCCTGGTTCCAGCGGTACCAGCACAGTCTGGAGCGATTCGGGCTCTTCATCGGCGATTGAGGCCAGGACCGGCGGCATGTCGGCGGCGGCGCGTAGCGCCTGCATAGGATCACCACCGACCATCCAGCGCCCCTCTTTGGTAATGCCGATGGGCACCACGTCGTATTTGTCTTTGTCGATCGCTCTCATGATTCCCTGGGCAGATGTCAGGCTTACTTCGTGCTCACCTGAGCGCCCGCCGAAGAGGATCCCGACACGGATCTTGCGGATGGTCATGGCTCCCTGTTCCGTTTACCACTGCGTGCTGTCCTTCTACCACGGGTGTGGAAGTGCTGCCAACGCCAGCAGCAGCGCCAGGCTTACGATCAGATATAGCGCCAATCGTATCCATCTCATCCTGGCGGCCTTTGCCTGGCTATCCGTTTCCCCAATCTCCAATTCTCTCGATCTCCAGTTCAAGTTCAATGTCAAACCTCGCTTTCACGGTCTGGCGTGCTAGGTCGATCAGTTTGGCGAAGTCAGCGGCTTTGGCCTCCCCACAGTTGACGAAGAAATTGGCGTGAACCGGCGAGATTTGCGCGCCACCGATTTGTGTTCCTTTCAGCCCGGCTTCTTCGATGAGACGGCCGGCGTAATCACCTGGCGGATTCTTGAACATACTGCCGACGCTTGCCCCTGGCGGCTGGGTTGCCCGTCGCCGTGCGCTGTAGGCTGCCATCTGGTTTTCGATTTCCGCCGGCGACTTGCGGCTCAGCGCTAACTCAGCCTGTAATACTACGAAGTGTTTCCCGTTCCCCCTGGCCCGCGCCGTGCCCAGCCGCTTTAGCCGGCTGGAGCGATACCCGTACTCAAACCAGTTGACCAGGTGCCATTCGCGTCGGCGGTCCGCGGGCGAGTATAGTTCGGCGCGGACCAGGCAGTCGGCCATAGAGGAGCCGTAGGCCCCCGCGTTGTTCACCACCGCCCCACCTATGGTCCCCGGGACGCCGACCGCCCATTCCAGCCCACTCAGCCCCTGGTGGGCCAACCGGTGGGCCAGGGAGGGCAAGATTACGCCCGACTCGACGATCACGTGCGGTGGGTCACTCACCTCGTCTTCCCTCCGGAGAAACGTCACCTGCTGACACCGGTTCTGAAGCACCAGTCCTCGTATACCCCGGTCGCTGACCAACATGTTGGCGCCGCTTCCCAGCAAAAAGACGGGGACCTGGTATTCCCAGGCCAACACCGTGGCCTCAACCAGTTCATCCAGCGTAGAAGCGGTCAGCCACAGATCGGCCGGCCCACCCACGCGCAAGGTAGTATGCTCTGCTAAAGGTTCGTCGCGCCGCAACCGCTGGCCAAAGCGGGCGCTCAATGTGTCGGCCAGGCCCCTGGCATCAGGCGAGCGGTGGGAATTCACAATCCTAACTACTCCAATCTCATCTCGGTTCTCGTACTCCTCACTCCCTACTCCCTACTCCCTACTCCCTACTCCCTACTCCCTACTCCTTACTCCCTACTCCCTAATTCCCCAATAACCATCTCTCCCACCCGGTAACCATCGCCGGCGCCCAGTGTGATGAGCAGATCGCCGGGCCGCAGTTGATCGGCGAGGAAGTCGGCGGCATTTTCCAGTGTGCTGATATAGCGGACGTCTGGGTGCTTCATACGGGCCACCAGGTCGCGACTGCTGACCGATCCATCGTCAACCTCGCGGGCGGGGAAGATATCCACGATGACCACGTGGTCGGCGTCCACAAAGGCCGCCGCGAATTCGTCCAGCAGGCTGCGGGTACGCGAGTAGGTATGCGGCTGGAAGACAGCCCAGATCCCCCGATCAGGGTAGTGGGTTCGCGCCCCGGCCAGCGTGGCTCGGATCTCGGTGGGGTGATGCGCGTAATCATCCACCACCAAAACGCCGCCTACTTCACCTTTGATCTCGAAGCGGCGCTCCACACCGGCGAATTCTTCCAGGATGGCTGTTGCCTGGTCAAGGCGTACCCCCAATCGATCGGCGACGATCAGCGCAGCCAGCGCATTTTTTACATTGTGTACGCCTGGCACAGAGGTGGAAGCCTGGGCAATTGGAAGATCGGCAGATATGGAAAAATCGTAACCACCATGCGTGTTAGGGCGTAAATCGAAGGCGCGCCAGTCGTTGTCCTCATCTAAGCCATAAGTAACAAATTCTGGAAGACTGGAAGGTTGGAAGGTTGGCCCATAGGTCCCCTTCCGGGAATGGTTGGAAGGTTGGGGGCTTCGCGCTGACTTCCCAATCTTCCAATCTTCCAATCTTCCAGTCTTCCCAAGTAGTTCTCGCACAGTCGGCTCGTCGCCGCAAGCGACTAACAGCCCTTCTGGAGGCACCAATGCGATGAATTGATGGAAGGCCTCGTGCATCGACTCCGGTGTGGGATAGCAGTCAGGGTGATCCCATTCCACTACCGTGACGACGGCGATCTCCGGCCGCAGGCCCAGAAACGTGTGGTCATATTCATCAGCCTCGACGACAAAAATATCGCTCTCCCCGGCAGCAGCGTTGGTGCCCAATTGGGGGATGTCGCCGCCGACGATGAAGGTCGGGTCCAGGCCGGCATG
>JAUVPY010000221.1 GCA_030598425.1 Anaerolineae bacterium | reverse complement strand
GGGGTAGGTTGGCGCGCATTTGCGCGTTGGTCTAACCCTTTTTGAGTCTCTGGCAAGCGAGGTGTGTGATGCCCAGAAACCTCTCACCGCACGTGCGAGCCGTACTCCAGGCGCTGTTGGTCACCTTCTTATGGTCCACGTCCTTTGTGCTGGTTAAGATCGGCCTCAAGGACATCCCCGCTCTTACCTTTGCCGGCCTGCGCTACACGTTGGCCTTTCTTTGTCTGCTCCCCTTGGCGATCCGCTCCGGCCAGGGGGAGCGGCTGCGTGGCCTATCCGGCGCAGCGTGGGCCCGGCTGATTACCCTGGGCCTGCTGTTCTACACATTCACCCAGGGCGCAATCTTCTTGAGCCTGGTCTATCTGCCGGCGGCGACCGTCAGCCTGCTGCTCAGCTTCACCCCGGTGATCGTCGCGCTGCTGGGGATTTCCACGCTGGGGGAGCGCCCCACGATTTTGCAGTGGGCCGGGACCGGCCTGTTTCTGGCCGGTGTGTGGGTGTATTTTTACCCGGTGGCGCTGCCTCACCAGCAGGTCATCGGCCTGATCGTCATCGGCGTCGGCCTGCTGGCCAATTCCCTGTCCGCGATCCTGGGACGCCACGTGAATCGAAGCGGCGAGCTGGGGCCGCTGATGGTCACCGTGGTCAGTATGGGGATTGGTGGGGTGGCGCTGCTGGTCGCCGGCGTCCTGGTCCAGGGTCTGCCGCGCCTGACGGCGCTGCATTGGGGCATGATCCTCTGGCTGGCCGTGGTCAACAGCGCCTTTGCATTCACCCTGTGGAACCGCACGCTGCGCACCCTGTCGGCCATGGAGTCGAGCATCATCAACAACACCATGTTGTTCCAGATCGCCGTGTTGGCCTGGATTTTCCTGGGCGAGTCGTTGGGCTGGGGGGAGGTGCTGGGGATGGTCCTGGCCGGGCTGGGTACGGTGGCGGTGCAGATGCGCCCCCCGGCCGCGCTGGCGCGATCACGTCGGGAGAGGTGAATTAAGGGCACCCGCAAGGGGTGCCCTTACCAACTCCTTTTTGAATGCACTCGATCGATTACTCTACTTCCTCGGCCGGCTTCTCTTCCTCGGCTGGCTCCTCTTCCTCGGCTGGCTCTTCTGTCTCCTTCGGTTCCGGTTCGGGAAGACCAAACCAGCGGACGACGTTATTCACCAGGCGGGCTTGTTCTTCCTCCGGCATAAGGAACATTGGGAAGCCTATATAAGCCACTCGCGAGCGCCGATCTTGAAAGGCGAGGACAGACGCCTCGTCTTCGGCCTCGCTGTCGGGGCCTCGAACAAAGATGGTCTCCGCGTCCTCCAGAGGCGCGATGGCATTGGGGGCATAGGTCTCTTCCGAAGGAGGTATGACAAACACGATAGTCTGGTCCTCCTCAAACCCCCTGGCAATCGGGTGCTCCGGCGCCTCCAGCGTGATGTCTCTCTGGTCTTCAAGACTCAGATAATCGGCGTGCAGGACTTTCTCGATGAAGGACGTGTGATCCCAGTCAAAGGCGATAAAGCCACCGGAGATGAGTAGATTGCCGCCTTTCTTGATGAAACTCTCCAGCAGCTCCGCGTCTTCCTCGTCGGGCGCATCGTCCCAGAAATCTCCCGTCGTCCAGATGACGGCATCCACCGCCTGCAGATCGTCCAACGTCAGCTTGGTTTCCCCTTCCTCCGAGGCGGCCCAGGTCGACACCAGGTAGCTCTCTTCCAGGATCGCCAGATAAGCATCGAACGCCGTCGATCCGTCGGAGGTCGGGCGCGAATCGTCGTCGGAAACTATCAGGATACTCTCTATCTTCTCCGCCCGCTGCGAGGGACCAAGTGGCTCTCCGGGTTCCTGAGTCTGGCAGACCGCCAGGTGCGGGCTGGCAAGGCACTCCGCGAATTCGCCGCTGTCCAGCAATTCAAAAGCGTCCTCGGTAGTTTCGAACCGGTCAGTCAGAACGACCAACACATTGTGCCCTTGTTCTTGAAGCAGGTAAAATAGCGACGTGCCGCCCTGTTCGAATTCGCCGACGCCTTCAATGGCTATACGCCCTCTGACAAACCCATCCTCTTCCTCTAGTATGTCGCTCTCTCGTTCGGTGATGGAAGCGGCTCTCGCCTGTGTGTCTGCCAGCGCATTCTCATCTTCCAGATCCAGGATGGAAATCCCGCCCTGCTTCAGATAATGGTTGACCTTCTCGGCATCCTTGAAACGGCCTACGAAAATGAGGTCTGTATCGGGGTCTTCCTCATCGCGGATGGCCGCCTTCCGGCCCGTGGCGAAAAGGGCATCTTTCAGAACCACTGCCTGCTCCAAATGGCCGCTGAGCAAGAAACTATCGCCGAATACGATGTCCAGGCTAGAGGAGAAGAAGTGGGGAAAATCCGATAGGTCAAAGGTGCGTTGGCCGCTGGTCAGGAAACGGGCGACGTTGGCGACCAACTGATCGTTGTTCAGCACCGCATTGTATGGCTCGGTGAGAAATGTCAGGTCACACAGGGCCAGCACCTGATCGTCGGAGGTCAGAGAAGCGACGTCCGGGTGGTTGCCTACGCTCTCCACATTCGAAATGGTGTTTTCATCGCCGGTGATGAGCGCGTTTCCGGAGGCGGCGAGTGAACACGCCGAATAGAAAGCCACACCCTCCAGGCCGCGTGTCAGGTCGTCTTCGGCGAAGTCGCGCAAGATGACGTTACGGTAGTTGTCGTCGTTCTCCACCAGGTTATAAACATAGTCGCCTTCAAATAGAACCCCGAAATGCCCCGCCAGGCTGTTGATGTGTTCCACGTCATTGCGGGTCGGATCGCTGATCAAGAGGAGTCGCCCACCTTTGTCCACAAAGTTCCGTATCGGGCCGACCTCCACGGCTTCGAACGAACTGTCGGGTGCAGCGACGAGCATAGCATTTGCATATTTTAACCGGTCGGCCAGCTCATCCGTATTAGTCAGGAATTCGTGATCGTAGCCGCGTGCACTCAACCGGTCGCGCAACACGTTTAGCTCATCGTTGGAGAAGTTGTTAGCATGCGCCTGGTCTACCAAGAGCATGCCACGACTCCTGATAGGCTCGACGTCGAGTAGGCCGGTGGGGAGTTTTTCGCTCTCGGCTATCTTTACTCCAAGGTCGGGGGCAGGGGGTGGCGTGTAGCTGCCACGGTAGTAGGTCAGGTAGCGACCACCCACGAACACCCCTATGATGACAAGGGCGGCTATTAGCCAGAAGATGATTTTGCGCACGGATCACTCCATCTCAAAATACAGGTGGTAAAAGACAGGCCATTCCGCGTCGGAGCCAAACTCCACGTCAAGGTTTGCCTGGGTCAAGCTCGCTTCTTCTGCTTCAACTTCTTTTTGCCATTCCTCGTCGACGTCCACCACTTCGTAGCTACGCAGTCCGGCCAATGAGGCGGCCTTCTTGATGGCCTCGTTCGAGGAGCCAATCTCGTCCACCAAGCCATATTCTAGCGCCTCCAAACCTATAAAAACCGCGCCGGTGGAGAGAGGTAGCCTGTCCATCTTTAATCTCTCGCCGCGCTCGGCAATAACCGAGTTGACGAACTCCTCGTGGAGCAAGCCTAACTTTTCGACATAAAGCTCGGTGCTGGAGCCGGTCCCCTTGTGGGGTCCAGTGGTATAGGCTCGTTCGCTAATAGTGTCACCCGACGGCAACTGGAAGGCTGTGCCGACGCTGCCCACCAGTGAAGAAGGCTTGGCATAGATATGATTGGTGCCAAGGGCAATCCGATAGGCAGCGCTGGCCCCCAACTGGTCAATGACGGCGACGACCGGCATCTCACCGCGCATAGCCCGCACTTGATAATAGATCTCCTCGCCCGAAGCTGCGCCTCCGCCCGGGCTGTTGATGATCAAGACCAGGGCGCGAATCTCCGGATGGCGACGTACATAATCGAACCAGGCGCGGGTCCGAGCCACGTCGATGCCGCCGATGTTGCTCACGTAGTAAACGATGCCCACCTTGGGCTTGGGCACCACCGCTCGAGCTAGGAAATACCCTCCCACCGCGCTGAGGGCAAGCACCACCACACCGATTATCACACCCCACTTGGCCAGAGGTTTAACCAACTGACTCAATTTGTCCATATTATGCACCGTCCTGCACAAGGATTCTATTTCCCTGGTCGCGATAAGCAAAATGTCGGCGGATCCTGACACCATAATATCACAAATAAGGTCGAAAAGCGAGTCAGATCATTTTACTGACTAAGTGAGGGGCAATTGTCTGATATCCTGCGACGTCGGCACAATTCCATAGGGTCCGGGGTGAATTCAAGAACCCTGCCGGGGCGGGCGGGCATCTGCCGTGACCTCTTTGAGCGGGGTGAGTTAAAAAGCCGGTTTGCCGATCCACTGCACGTGAACTGCAGTTGCATCATCGCCACCCATAAGTTTAGCAAATGGCAGCAATACTTACTTTAGCAATTCTGTGAATTCGTCTACCGTCAAATCGGCGTCGCGCAAGAGCTTACGTAGCAATCCTAGTTTGAGGGTTTTGTGGTTGGGTACAGTGAGGGGGCGATGGTTGGGGTCGGTTTCGTCGCGGACATGTCGGGGATAGGTTGATTCTGAGCCTGTAGGTCTTCTAGGCACAGTAAGATAGCCTCTTTGATGTTTTCCAGTGCTTCGTCAACCGTGTCTCCCTGGGAATAGCAGCCGGCCAAGGCCGGGCAGGAGACGACATATCCCTCTGCTTCTTCATCAGGTTCGAGTATTACCTTAAAGTCGTAGACTTGCACTAGCGCCACCTCCTGAACTGTACCTATGGATGATAGCACAGTCGTGGAAGCCGGTCAAAGTAGACAGATGCTCCGAATTCTGCCACATACTACCAAGGCATCATGCCTTCTGTTCACGCGCCTCCCTGTAAATCTCCACCACCATAGAAAACGGTAGCTTATGTTGTTTGTGTTGCCATTTGTGGCTTGAACTAATCTCAATGATGTCATGGGAAGAGGCGGACTTGGGCGGAGCTTGCCTATTGGCGACAAGGATGATACAATCCCCACAAGCTGATCCAGGGGGATCGATAACCGGTCTAGGTTGTGAAGGAGACAAAGGAATGGCGAAGGAAGTCCTTTTTTTGGTAGAAGACGCGGTCGAAGGCGGCTACATCGCTCGTGCCTTGGGCCATTCTATCTTCACCGAAGCCGATTCTTGGGAGGAACTCAAAGAGGCCATTCGGGATGCCGCTCACTGCCACTTTGATCCCGAGGAACAGCCGGACCTGATCCGCTTGCATGCTGTACGCGAGGAGGTTGTGGCCGCTTGAGGCTACCATGGGGCCTCAGTGGTGGGGAATGGGGAACTGGCCGTCTTGCTCGGGCGCTATGGCTACGAAATAACACGCCAGACCGACAGCCACATGCGCCTGACTACTACTCAAGGAGGCGAGCACCATGTCACGATTCCCCGTCACGAGTCGCTCCGGGTCGGCACACTGAATGCTATCCTC
>JAUVPY010000427.1 GCA_030598425.1 Anaerolineae bacterium | reverse complement strand
CAGGGACCCGGGTGAGGCATCATCAGTCCCAACCATTTGCGCCTTTTAAATAAGTCTGATATACTCCGGTTTATCTGATTTAGGATGGACGGAGGAGACTTGATGATTTACGTAGCTTTGCTGGCTGGCGTAGTCGCCCTTTTCCTGGCCTGGCGTTGTAGCCGGAACGTAAGGGCCCTGAAGGAGCGCAACGACCGCCTCACTTCCCAGATTTATGAGTTGCGGCTCGAAATGCATCGCGCCACCGAAGCACACGAACAGGCCTTCGACGAACTCAGGTACGAATTGATGCGCCAGACTGGGAGCCTGAAAGTAACAGGGGGTATGACCGTAGATCAGGTGACCGCACTTCATCCACAGGCGGCCGCCATCCTGGCTGGTTTTCACATCGGGGGCTGCGCTAGCTGCGCCGTGGATGGCTCCACGCGATTGGAAGAGGCGATTGCTGCTAACGGCGACCCGTTGCAGCCGGTTTTGGTCGCCCTCAACGATCTGGTGACCGAGGGGACCGACAGGATAATGACGGAGGAGCGGCTGAGGACACCCAACGTGCAGCTTGCCCTGTAGAAAAACACCTTTAAGCTCGAAGTTCTCGCCGTTCGCCTATTTCCGGGCCAGCACAAGTAAAGTCATGTCATCGTATTGGTGTGCGTCGCCCGTAAACTCATATACATCCGCGATGATGGCATCTCGAATAGCCTGAGCCGGACGCCCCAGATTGGCTTGCACACACCGTAGCAGACGATCTTCGCCAAATCCTGCATCGCCCGCGTTTTGGGCCTCTACGACGCCGTCGGTGTATAGCACCAACACATTCTCCGGCGCAAGCAGGGTTACACTCTTTCCCCAGGTTTCGTCTTCAAACATCCCCAGCGGTTTGCCCGTTGCGCTTAGCTTCTGAGGATCATCTCCCTTTTGAGGGTCAAAAAGATACGGCGGATTTTGGCCCGCATTGCAGTATATCAGGGTCCCAGTGGCTGGATTGAGAACCCCGTAGAAGGCGGTGACGAACATATCAGCCCGGGTATCTCCCAGGATACGGCGATTGACGGCCTCGCACACCAACTCAGGTTGTGTGGGGTGTTCCGCGGCATAGGTGCGGATGAGCGTCCAGCTCAAGGCCATATACAACGCCGCCCCGACTCCTTTGCCGACCACGTCTGCGACCAGTATCCCTAATTCTCCGTTTGGTAGGGGATTGATGTCGTAGAAGTCGCCGGATGTCTCCCTGGCCGGTTTCAGCGTTACCGCCAGTTGCCAGCCGGGGATATTTGGAATTTCCTTGGGCAAAAAGCTGGCCTGCACCTCCCCGGCCAGGGCTAACTCTTGCTCAAACCGCCTATTGGCATTTTGAAGTCGCATCTGTAATTTGCGCAAAGCCAGGTGCGTTTGGACTCGAGCCAAAACCTCTTCGATTTGAAAGGGTTTGGTGATATAGTCTAATCCACCAACGGTGAAGGCTTTGACCTTGTCCTCCGTTGCGTCCAGAGCACTGATGAAAATGATCGGGATGTCGCGGGTATCCTCATCCGCTTTCAGACGCTCGCAGACCTCGTAGCCGTTCATCTCTGGCATGTTGATGTCGAGCAAGATCAAATCAGGGGGAGCCGCTTGTGTGGCCGTAAGGGCCATCTGTCCGTTGATCACGGAGCGAACCTTGTACCCCTGCTCGGCCAGCATGCCGGACAGCAGGCGCAGGTTGGCGGGCGTATCGTCGACGACCAGGATGTTTCCCTTGGATGGAATGTCAGGCGTCTGATTGTTCATGTCATTGCTCCGCACTCGGCAAGGTGAAGAAGAAGACACTCCCTTGCCCGGCTTCACTCTCCATGCCAACCTGGCCCCCCAGTTTTTCTACGATGCGCTGCACGATGGATAGCCCCAGCCCGTGGCCTTCAGCACGCGCCTGATGGATCTGCGTGAAGGGCGTGAACAGACGGGCCTGATCGTCGGGCGAGAGACCAGCGCCGTTATCACGCACCCAGAAACGCACCTGACCGGCCGGCCCGTTCAGGAGCTTCCCGCCCATTTCTACCTGTGGTGGCTGACCGCCGTACTTAAGGCCGTTGCTAACATAGTTGACCCATATCTCTTCAACCCAGGGACCGTAGCCTAGTGCCGCCGGCCACACTTCGGGGGTGATGATCTCAGCCTGGTGCCCGGCTATCATGTCCGCCAATCGATCCAGAGCTTCGACCACGACGGCGGCCATATCCAGTGGTTCAGTCTTCACATCTTCCATCTTGCGCACGCTGGCCAATAACAGCAACTCCTCAATGATGTTGGTCATCTTGCGCGCGCTTCTCGCAATTGTATTAATACACAGGAGAAGTTGCTCGTCCGACAATTCGGTGTATTCCGTTTCCAGCATATCACTAAATCCGACAAGCGAACCCAACGGATTCTTCAGATCGTGGGCAACGGTGTGGGCATAGGCATCCAGCTCCGCGATGAGCTTGTCGCGCTCAATAATCTCGCGCTGCAGGCTTTTCTGAAGGTTACGCAAAGCCAGGTGCGTTTCAACGCGTGCCAGAACCTCCTCCAGTTGAAAGGGCTTGGTGATATAATCTACGCCTCCGACGGTGAAGGCTTTTACCTTGTCCTGCGTTGCATCCAGGGCGCTGATAAAGATGATCGGGATGTCGTGGGTATCTTCATCCGCCTTCAGGCGCTCGCAGACCTCATAGCCGTTCATCTCCGGCATTCTGATGTCCAGTAGAATCAGATCAGGGGGGGATGCCTGTGTGGCGGTGAGGGCCATCTGTCCGTTGATCACAGAGCGAACTTTGTATCCCTGTTCGGCCAGCATATTAGATAGCAGGCGCAAGTTGGCGGGTGTGTCGTCAACGATCAGGATGTTTCCACTTGGCGTCGTCTCAGGTGTTTGATTGCACATAGGCTTGCTCCAGTCCACTTGGCAGGTTTCATCAAGTGCAGCGAGGTGCGTTGCACTTGACGTTAATCACGAGGGTTGCGTCAACCCCATAAGAGTGTCGAAACGGAAATTGTTGACCAAACTCGCCAGCGCATCAGCGAGTGATCCGTGCTCGGCCCGGATTTGCTCGGTAAGTTCAAGAGCGAGATCCGCGTCGGCCTGGATAGCGGCCTCGTGTAGCCTTGCCATCCAGTCAGCCGGCATAGTCGCCATGGTCTGTGAGGACAACGCTTGTTCGGATTCGGCCGCTTGAGCCGAGATTGGCTGAGCTCCCTCCTTATCGTAGACAAAGCGTACCCCCAGATGATTGGCCAGCGCGTCGAAGATTTCGTGCTCGCGGACAGGTTTGCGCACGAAGTCGTCACAGCCCGCCGACAGGACCATCTCACGATCCTCTTCAAAGGCGCTGGCGGTCAGTGCAACGATCACGGTGGACTGCCCCTT
>JAUVPY010000159.1 GCA_030598425.1 Anaerolineae bacterium | reverse complement strand
CGAAGCGCCGTTCCACGTCAGTCGGCACAGCGTCCAAGTCGGGGACGAGCAGGCAGCTCATGCCACGAGCGGCGTTCACCAGCAACTCGCGCAGATCGCGCCCACGCACACGCAGCGCCCAGTCAGCCGTGTGCTCCACTTCCTCGAAAGGATCCGGTTCGTTACCCACGTTCATCGTCTCGCTCAAACCTACTCTCATTATAGCATAGCTAACGATATAACTCAACGCCCTGCGTGTCCCCATAAAGTTGCAACCATTCTTTTTTCGGCTCTCTGAGGTATTGTGGGGTTAGCCACAAGCCCAAATCATACGCAGCCTGAAATGTTGAAAGTTAGGGATGCCAAAAGCAATTCGCTTCAGCAATCTGATTTTGCTGTTCATACCTTCGACAAAACCACTGGTGATGCGATTCGAAAAAAATTTACGATTTCCACTTGCCAATTGGTTAAGGTCTGGCAAAACTTATCCAGGTGGGTTAAGCCCAAAGCAGTGGCATCCTCGATCCAAGTTTGTAAGGACACCTGGGCTAACTGCGGGGTTGTGTCGATTTCGTACCAATCGTGCAACCGTTGACGTAACACCCATAGTTGATAAAGCTCTGGATGGGTTTGCTGCAACTGCTCCAGCCGGGCCCTTTCTGTCTGTTTCAACTTGGACTGGTCTTTGATCAACACGTAACGCAAGCCTTTCAGTTGGCATCGTTCTTCATCACTGCTGGCTTGACGCTGAAAGTCACGTCGGATTTTGTGAATGGTTTCATTTAAGTTTTGGACGACGTGGAAACGATCCGCTACGACGATGACGTGGTGATAGACGGTCTGCACGGCTTGACGGTAATGAGCCCACAAATCAGTCGCGACAGCCTCCAACTGCGACAGATTGATGCCAGGCGGTGGTGCTTTCAACCAGTCAATCAGGGTCTGTTGCTTGCGATCTGGCAAAACGTCCAGCAAAATGCGTCGTTGTAGGTCGGTCAAAACCAAGACATAGTCGCCTTGCCCTTTGCGATTAGCGATCTCATCGACCCCTAACTGCTTAACCTGAACCGGTGCCTGACTGCGAGCCTCTACTTTACGCTGAGCCGCCTTGAGCAAAATACTTTCGACCAGTTTGTAGCCCAGACCATAAGTAGTCGCCAATGTGGCCACGTCTTGCTTACGTCTTGGATTGGCCAGTTCGACCATCAACCGATAGGTATAAGTGCAGTCAGGAACCACATCACGGATTGGCTCGGTGAAGGACCGTTGACAGTGCTCACAATCAAACCGACGACTGTCGAACACCAGAACTGTCTGGCAACCCCGGATGGGGCTATCGTGGATTGTCCGTTGTTTCGGATAATCGTGGATTTCGGTGCAGACCTGACCGCAGTCGGGGCAGATAGACACAGGCCAATGGGGCACACACAATAGCATCAAGCGAGTATCATCTTCATGAAATTCTTGACCCACGACGCATAGATCCTGCAATTGTAAGGTCTCGGTCAAACTTCTGTATCGATTGAGGTCATCCTCGGTGGCGTATATTGTTTTTGACATCGCTCATTTCTGTGGGGTCATTTCTTTATGCTCATTGTACCGCCTTTGTGTTTACCCCACAAAAGCTCAAAGAGCCAGAATCGAGACAGACCTTTCCACATTTCTTGTCTGGTTGTTCCTTTCGTGCCTTTCGGGCTTTTTCGTGCCCTCTGCTTCAGTCCTCACTTACGCACCGAAGGATCGTTCGTGCACCCTCTAGCTCGTTGACTTGCGGTTAGGAAGCCGTAAGTCAACATTTTATCATCTTACCATGTCCTCTGCGCCCTGAGTTTGATCTCGAACGGTCACTACGGCTGCCCATAGATCAAGGTTTGGGGATAGAATTGGTACCAGCCGAACCAGAAGGCCATATGACCCGGCAACCTTGGCAGTTCCTCTCCATTCTCAGCGATCAACGCCGTTTCAGTCACCTGCCAGGATGCGCCGGTTTCATCCACGATGACCGTCGTAGTTTCTGTAGAAGCCGGTGCAAAGGTATGCTCTCCGCGCTCAAAGGCTCTGGCCCCGTGCCCCCCGTCTTCGAGAACGACAACCAGGTTTTGCCCGGCTAGAGTGTCGTTCACAACCAGAGCGTCTTTCAATTCGGACAAAGGATAGGCTTTGGGCTGATCATCGATCAATTGGGCGAAGACCCAAGTTTTGGTCGGCAAGGCCTGGCTGCGCTGCCAGACGGGGAACATCGTATCGGGGCTGTCAAAATAATCTGCGTAAGCGGCCCCCACTCTGTAATCGCGCACAAAGCCTGTATCAAAGTTCATCACTTGGGTTTCGGGATGTTCGGCGTACCAGGCTTCCCAGGTGGTTAGAGTGACCGGCAATCGCTCCAATTCGATACCACTGCCGACCAGTGCCCCAAAAGCCGGCGTGCCCCACATTTGGTGCCATAGCGTGTCCGTTTTGCGGTCATACATCAGCTTGTTGCTTCGATAAAGGAATCCCGATGAGCCAAACGTCAAGTGGTCTTTCGTGATCGGATAATTTCCTGTGCCACCGCTCAGGCTATAGCCTTCAGGCAACTGGCTCTCGTCGATACTGGTCTTGTACAGCACCGCTGCACCGCATAGCGTTCAATAGGCCAAAGAGACCGGCTCACCCCCCACGACGTCGTTAAACATTTCGTGCCAATCCAGAAAACGGGCTGGGTAAGCACGTGTATCGCCATTAATGCTCACGCCGAAGACACGCTCGTGGGGGACCAGGTAGTCAGCTTCGCTGGGGTCGACCATACTCGGGTTATCCAAGGCGGGGATGCCATCTACCGACACTCCTCCCCATACAATTTCCTCAACTCGAGAGCCGGCGGCAATCTCCACGCCCGGATAGAGAAAACGCAGGAAATTTGGGTCAATGTTAGAGTAAAGCACGGCTTTCCAGCCTTCATAACCGGGGAAGCTCTCGATTTCAGGATGTTTGCCGGCCCACTCGACCCACTCAAACCAATCGGCGGGTAAGTCCTGATCAGTCAGCTCATTGAGGGCCCGTGCAATGTCCTCGCTCAGGTTACGCTGATAGCGCAGCGTTTCGATCAAACCCGCCACAAAACGGGTATCGCCTGAGGCGCCGATTTGCTCCAGAATAGCTTGGGCCTCCTCGGGACTGACTCGGCCGTACAAGACGTTATCTAACAAAGCTACGTGGTTCAACGAGTCGCCAGTCAAGGTCTCTTCTGTGGCCAAGGTCGGCGTTGGCGATGCCTCCAACCCCGAATCAACCGGCACTCTGGTAGCCGTCTCGGCGGCGACCGCCTCCTCTTTTGACAAGGGTGTGGGGGGCTTCGGGGTGGAAGGAAGGCTAGCGGGGACCGGCGCACAGGCCGCCAGCCCTAACGCCAAGACACCTCCCATCACATACATCCCCAGCGCGGTGCCCTTTTGTTTGAAGCGCTCGACACAATATCCCATCCATCTGCCCCTTATTATGCTCAATAACTCGTGCCAGTCAGCCAACCGGTGCGCCACTGCGCAGTCAGAGACCCCTGCCGTGCTGACGTCTATCGGTAAGGTTACAGGACAAGTGTTACGAAAATCTTACACGATATCATAATTGAGGGCATAGTTCTCGCGTAGTAATCGACCTAAGGACCCCGGCCGCATCATCATCAAAACTTGCCTAATCGCCAAAGAATTGCTATGTTTCAGAGTAAGCCAGCGATCAGGTTTTGAAGGCGGATGACGTCTGTTGAGGGCGAGCCGATCCGTAATCAGCCTGTAAGGATTTCGGATTAGCATAAGAGCACAATGAGGACTATGCCATGAACGAACCAACCATACTAGTAGTAGACGACGAACCCAGCATCAGCGAAGTAGTCAGCATCTATCTGAGACGCGCCGGGTATCAGGTGACGGTCGCTCGCGACGGTCAGGAGGCCCTAGACGCCTTGGAGAAGGGACCACCAGATCTGGTGATACTGGACCTTATGCTGCCCGAAGTGGACGGCCTGGAAATTACGCGACGCCTTCGTGCTGAGGGTGATACCCCAATTATCATGCTAACCGCGCGGCGAGAGGAGGCGGACCGCATTGCGGGATTGGAGATGGGTGCCGACGATTACGTCGTAAAACCTTTTAGCCCGCAGGAACTGGTCAGCCGCGTAAAGGCCGTACTGCGCCGAACTCGTGGCCCGGGCCCTACCGGGGCAGAGCGTCCGCTGGTCTTCGACGACCTGTGTATTGACCCCAAGACCCGCCTGGTCGAAGTGGCTGGCGATGAGAAGTCACTGACAGCCAAGGAATTCGACTTGCTGTGGGTGCTGGCCCGTCACCCACGCCAGGTATTCAATCGTGACCAGTTGCTGGATTTGGTGTGGGGCCTGACAGAGTATGTAGACCCCAGCACGGTCACGGTTCACGTGCGCCGTCTACGGGAGAAGATCGAAACCGACCCCTCTCACCCGCATCACATTCAAACGGTGTGGGGGGTGGGTTATAAGTTTGAACCATAGAAGTCTACTGCGTACTGCGTGTTGCGCATTAGACTCTGCACGATACGCAGCACGCAATACGTTTCAGGGGTGACTTATGGACAGTGTGATGACCCGTCGCCGGCCTGTGTCCCTGCCGCTGCTCTTCGCTGGCGGCGTGGCACTTACAGTTGCGCTGGCACTCGCGATTTTTTATGTGCTGATGCACCCACCGGTGAGCGAGATAGGTGCCATGGCCGCCTTCCTAACCATAACCGCCTTGGTTTCGGTGGCGGCAGGATATGGTGCCTATCGTACAGGTTGGATCAGCCGTTCTCCGCACATCAGTTGGATCCTGCTGGGCGGCTATGCCCTCTCCAGCGTCTTGACGTTCATAAATGTCTGGGTGACAGCACGGTTAATGTTTGCCAGTCAGCACGACCTGTTGTTGGCCACGGTGCTGCTCCTGTTCGCAGGTGGCATCGCTATGTCGCTGGGTTACTTTTTCTCTGCAGCGCTTACGGATGAGATTTTGATACTCAATCAGGCTGCCAAAGAGATCGCTCAGGGAAACTTGAACGTGCGTGTTCCGGTGACTGGCCGGAACGAAATGGCTGAGCTGGCCCACACCTTCAACGAGATGGCAGAGCAGCTTGAGGCGGCGGCGCGCAAGCAGCGCGAGCTAGACACTTTACGACGCGACCTGGTCGCCTGGGTTGGACACGATTTGCGCACGCCATTGACCTCGATCCGGGTCCTCCTGGAAGCCCTGGCCGATGGTGTCGTGGACGACCCGACCACCGTACAACGTTACTTGCAGACGGCGCAGCGCCAGATCCGCTCGCTGTCTGCACTGATTGATGATCTGTTTGAGATGGCTGAGTTGGACGCGGGAGGCTTGGGGCTCGAACAGCACCCCAATTCGATCTCCGATCTGATCTCTGACACGCTCGAATCCTTCTCGGCCTTGGCGACCCAACAGGACGTAACGCTGGAGGGAAGCGTCGAACCCGGCATAGATCCGGTCTGCATGGATGCAGGGAAAATCGGGCGGGTGTTAGCTAATTTGGTCAGCAACGCCTTGCAGCATACGCCGGCCGGCGGGACCGTGCAGATATTGGCCCTCGGGGTAGCAGAAGGCGTGCAGGTAGAGGTGCGCGACACCGGCGAGGGGATAAATCCGAGAGACCTGCCGCACATCTTTGATCAGTTCTACAGAGGTGAGAAATCGCGCAGCCGAGACACCGGTGGGTCTGGGTTGGGTCTGGCGATCGCCAAAGGGATTGTGGAAGCGCACGGGGGTCGCGTCGGGGTCGAAAGTTCCCCAAGCGAGGGGACGCGCTTCTTCTTCACGCTGCCTAAGCCCTGAACAACCAACATCAGCCTCTTGACAAACGACGGAAATTGGTGTATCATATAGACGTATTTAAGATCATCTATATATAGAGACGTAACGTATGTCATCTGATCCGGTTGCATTTGGAAAAGCCATAGCCGATGAGACTCGCCAGAGGATAATGCGGTTGCTCTGCTGCCGTGAGTTGTGCGTCAGCGATTTGGTGACTGAGCTAAGAGACATCAGCCAGCCAACGGTGTCGCACCACTTACAAATCCTCAAGCAGGCCGGTCTGGTGGACACTCGACGCGAAGGCAAGCAGATGTACTACACGCTTAGGCAAGAAGCGATTGCGAATTGTTGCCGGGTCATCGTGCGGGAATATGCCCCAGACGTCGATTTGGTCGATGCAGGCGCATCACCTCAAACGACATAGGCAGGGTTCAAGCTGGAGCTACATGGCTCTTCTTTTTTGGACCAACATATAGAAATATGTCAATTCATCAATTCGTAACGAGACAAACTATCGTGACGGCGAGAAAACCGCGTTAGGGTATCAACAACAGCTTGCCTCGCGTCTTGCGGCCTTCCAGGTAGCGGTGCGACTCGGCTGCGTCGGCCAATGGGTACGCCTGATCAACTCGCACTTGAAGCTGGCCGGCAGCCATCCATTCGAACAGGTCGCCAGATCGTCGCAGTATCTCTTCGCGGTCGGCAGAGTAATGCGCCAGGCTGGGTCGCGTCAGGAAAAGCGACCCCTTACCAACCAGCACTTGAGGATCGAGAGGGGGCGCCGGACCACTGGAAGCACCGTAGAGGACCATGTAACCACGCGGCT
>JAUVPY010000336.1 GCA_030598425.1 Anaerolineae bacterium | reverse complement strand
GTAGCCACCAGCCCGGAAACCAGCAGCATCAGTACCCCCATCGTCAGTGAAAAGACGACGAATGCGGTCAGCGCCGCCCCAAAACCGGCGGTTGAGAGGGCAAAGACGGTCAACCCCGCCAGGATTGGGCCCGTGCAGCCCATCCCGGCGGCATTGTAGCCCAGGCCATAGAAAAAAAGCGTAGTGGCCGGCCTTTGTGTCTCACGCTGGGGTCGGGTTCGCCAGGCCAGGGCATCGGCCACGCCAGGTTTCAGGTTGAGGTTTAGCCATTGAGCAATGCCCAGAGCGATTAGAATTACGCCTATGCCGCCCCGAAACCAACGCACAAAGAGGCTGGGTTCCGGTCCGGAGATGGAGAGCGCTTTGCCTGCTCCCGCTCCCAGCAGGCCGATGAGGGCTCCCAAAACCAGGGTGAAGGTGATGACCCCGGCCGCCGCTGCCAATCCCAGGACCCAGGTGTGGGCCGTCTTGGCTGACTGAACCCTATCGCCTCTGGCGGTGACGTAGAAAGAGAGATAGCTTGGCAGCAGCGGAAAGGCGCACGGTGAAAAAAAGCTGGCCACCCCGGCGATGACGGCCAGGGCCAGCAGGTTAAAAGCGCCCATCTGGGGCATTACTGTCGTAGCAAAGTGACGGAAGCCAAAATACCCAAACCCGATCAGGGCCAAGACCAGCAAAACCGGCCCCAAATAAAGGACATAAGCTGCGCCGCGAGGTCGGGTTTCTGCGCTATTGGTTGTTTGCATCTTGAGCATCCTCAACTTCGGCCACCTTGTAACCAATCCATTCGAGCTCCTGCCGCACCCGCTCCAGGTTCAGTTTTTCAGTGTCAAAGGTCAGGTCAATCAGTTGTGTCCCGTGGCTGGCTTCAACCTGCTGAACGCCCGGCAGTTGTTTAAGGGCAAACTTGACGGTGTTCTCACAACCGCCGCAATGCATCGTTTGCTCGCCTATTACTCTTAACGTTTGGGATCGCATCGCCATCACAAATCTCCTGGTTCAATTGATTGAACACGTGGTACCGTCAGTATACACCTTCCAGTCGCTGGAATGTCAAGCCCTAATTTGATGATACGGATCCATTATATACCTTCTAGTTACTGGAATGTCAAGTCCCAATTTATGATTAGGCTATAGGAAATATACCCCTGTTACCAGAGTGTCAAGCTCTATCTATTGTTTTCTTTTGGAGAGCGCTTGGCCCGCCGAGGACGGAGGCGCAGGTCAGTTGCCCGTGGTGCGGCTCCGGCATAGACAAGGTTGAAAGCCGCGAGGCCGGCGTCACGCCAGGTCGTCTGGCCGACCTTGAGGCTCAACCGGTGAAACCTGGGACGCCTTGTTCCGACGTTCGAGAACCACCTTATCCACCACATCCACCGCATTCCAGGGGCAATAGACGACGTACCTGCGCTTGAAGATGAAGCTGGGAATAGCCATCACCTCACAGCCTCCATAGCTCATGATGAAGTTAAATATCAGGGAGATGGCGATGTATAACGCCAGCGCCAGTTGGAAGGCATCCGGCCCCAGCCCCAGGATGAGGGCCACCGTGGGAGGGCCGACCAGGATGATCGTGCCGATCCAGGGATTGGTTCTGGCCAGCAGCCTCTCGCCAAGGGAATAGTGAGCTGCCAGGTATACGAGGAAAATTGCGTGGAAATACAAACCCGTAGCCCCATAGAAGCTAAGCGACGGCTCCTGGGTAAGAAGCTGACGGGCGATGGTCACGAGCGGCACAATTCCACCCAAAATGAGCCGGGTCCATCTGCCCAAGAGACCCGCATCAAGACCTAGTGTGATCTTTGACTGAGTTTCCATTTTCGGTTTTTCTCCCTTAAAAGCGGTAAGCCGCTTACCTCCTACCCTTTCTACCGGTCAAAGGCAGCTAATACGTCCCAGGGTGATAGCCCTTCGGCCAGCATCCGTTTCTGAAGCCTCAGGCGTGCAGCGTGCAATAGCTTGTACAGAGCGTTGCGGTTGGTGCCCATGCGCTCTGCTACCTCTTGCAACGGTATCCCCCGCAGCACGGCCTGCATTGCCTGGCGCTGCCGGTCGGTCAATTCTTCGCGTATCATTCGGCGCAAGGTATTCAAGACCCCTCGTTGCATCGCCTGCTGTTGCGGCCCAACTGATGGATCGGCTAGATCGTCCGAAATAAAGTCGGTGTACGGGGAGTCTCTTAATTCATTCAGTGAGGTATCACACCAGCGGCGACGACGAAGTTCAGTGAAGGCCACATTGACAGCAATCTTCTGTGCCCAAGTCGTAAAGCGGCTTTCACCTTGGAAGGAGTCCAGGTCGTTCAAAATCTTGACCAAAGCATCCTGCACAGACTCCGCGAGGAATGAATCCAGGTTCTCTTCCGAGCGCCTGGTAAGAGCAGTGCGAAGGCCGAGCAGCAAAATCTCTCGCAAGTCGGCAATTGCCCGATCGGACTCCGGACCACGAAGTGCAGCCAGCCACTCTTCATTTGTGCTTTCCATCGCGGAAAGCCTTTTAGACTCCTGCTGTCGCATCACGACCTCACCATTCAACGGGGCTTAATCCAGGCTTCAGGGGATGTAGACCCGCCAGATACCATGGTTCGCGCTTTCATCGAAATCGCTCATCAAGAGGCCAAGGGTTGTGTTGAGCCATTGGTAGCGTTCATCGTCAGTGGAGAACTGTACTCCCATCGTGAGCCGCCACAGATGCGGCTGGGTCTCGTCGTAGCCGCGCAAGCCGAACCCTTTGGCGTCAAACCAAATCTGAGCCCCATCATCTGTTTCGATGACCCCACCTGGATGGGTCGTGCATAGGTGCTGGCCGGGCGGAGGCTCGATCCCGGCCTGCACGAAGACGTAAGCGCAATTGCCGCTGTAAAAAGACCAGCGGATAGTCCCCTGGATCTTCTGGCCACTCACCGTACCGTCGCCGTTGCCAACGAGTACACCCTCCCTGCCCTCGGGCGATACAACGGGCTCTGGATCTGAATTGTACTGGAGCTCGGCCACAAACAGGCGCTCGAGCTGTTCGGTCAGGACTGAATTCAAGCTAATCATCTGGTCATCTCCTTTTTCTACGAAAGAATAGGACAAACTGACTATCCTGCGCAACAGGAGAGCATGGCGGGATCCTTATCAAACGATTGCGCCGCCAGCTTCAAACCTTCAACCATTGTCAGGTAAGGGAACAAGGTATCGAGCAAATCCTCCACGGTCATGCATACTTTCATGGCCACCGCAGCCGTCTGGATAACCTCACCGGCCTCCGGAGCCAGCACGTGCGCGCCCAGCAGGCGATCAGTAGTCTTGTCGGCCACCAACTTGATCAACCCACGCGTATCGCGGTTAGCCTCTGCGCGGGCAACGTACTCCAGCGGCAAGGTTGTGACCTTGACCTCGTGACCTGCCTCGTAAGCCTGCTCCTCAGTCAACCCGACCGCCGCCACCGCCGGGTCAGTGAACGTCACGCGCGGCAGCACGTCGGTATCGTAGCAACGGTTCGAGCCGTTGAGAGCGTTATCAGCGGCCAGCGTGCCGCCGTAACCAGCCACGTAGACGAACATGTCACGCCCGGTCACATCGCCCACCGCGTAGACGTAGGGGTTGGTAGTCTGCAGGTAGTCATCCACGACAATCTCGCCGTTTTTGCCGAGAGCTTCACGCCCGCCTCTTCCAGGCCCGTGTCGCTGGTGTTCGCGCGCCGCCCGGTGGCCATTAGAAGGGCGTCGGCTTCGAACTGGCGAGCTTCGCCGCAGCACCTGGCGATAACCCGGTAGCCGTGGTCATCTTTCTGAACCTGTGTGATGAATACATCGGTCTCAATGACCAAACCTTCTGCTCGCAGGTAGTCGGCCAACGCGTCGCTGATTTCTGGCTCTTCGTTGGGCGTGATGCGCTCCAGGATCTCAAGCACCGTTACCTTCGTGCCAAAGCGTGCATAGGCCTGGGCGATCTCCAGTCCAACCGAGTTCGCGCCGACGACGATCATCGAGGCCGGACGCTCAGTCAGATCGAGAGCTGCGGTGCTATCCAGGTAACCTGCTTCTTCCAAACCGTCGATGGGCGGGACCCAGGGATGCGCACCGGTGGCGATGACGATCTTACCTGGCACATACTGGGTAGGTCCTGCGCCGTTGGTCTCGCCAACGGGCGTCACTTCCACCCGGTTGCTACCCAGCAGTCTGGCCCAGCCCCGTATGAGACTGATTTCCGAGTAGGCATCCAGCACGTCCTCGTACCGGCTCTTGCGCATAT
>JAUVPY010000122.1 GCA_030598425.1 Anaerolineae bacterium | reverse complement strand
TCCAGTTGCCAATAGATCATCGCCAGTTGTTGATGAACAGCATAATCATCGGGTGCAAGTTGGGCCAGAGCCTCAAAGGTACCCAGGGCGTCCTCAAGTCGCTCCCGCTGAAGATAGAGGTTGCCCAATGCGCTTAGCGCTTGGGGTGAACCAAGCCCAGGGGTCGCTGCTTGTTCGTAGGCTTCAATCGCCTGCGCCGGATCTCCAGAGGCTTCGTGGAGGCTGCCCAGCAAAAGATAGGCCGTCGCCAACTCGTTTTCTGGTGCCACCTCAATCATGCGCTCTGCTTGCCGTATCGCTTCGTCCAGCCGACCGGCGTCACGATACAGCAACACCAGGTTGCGGTGAGTGATGTAGTCATCGGGGCTGAGTTGCAACACCTGGAGATTTTCCTGTATGGCTTCGTCCAGCTTTCCCAGTTGGGCGTAGACATAGCCCAGGTTGCCGTGCGCTTGTGCGTTTTGGGGGTCCAATTGGAGCGCGCGCTGGTAAGCGCCCGCTGCTGTCTCGTAGTCTTTCAGGGTCAAGTACAGATCCGCCACGGCCAGCGTTGTCTGGTTGCTGGTGTCGCCCATCTGGATAGCCTGTTCGTAGGAGGCGATGGCCCTCTGATGATCACCAATGTGCGTGTAGATGCGTCCCAGCGTGCGGGGGATCAAAGGATCGCCAGGATACAGAGATCGTGCCTCCTCGAATGCCAAGATGATCATTTGTATGGGCGTGACCGCCTGACCTGATCCGGTCTGGTCTGAGCTAGTCAGTGGTTGTGAGGCCGACACGTAGAAGTTGAGTCGCTGGTCGAGATTCTGATCGGCAAAGCCCCCAGGCGCTAGCAAGATCGCAGACCGGTGTGCCTTGGCTGCCTCCCCCGGTTTGCTCATAGCGGCATATGTATCGCCGAGCAGAATTGGGGTCTGTTCGAAATCAGGGTCCAAGGCCGTCGAAGCCTCAAGCATCTTCTCCGCTTGTTCGTACTGACCCAACAAGTAGTAGGTCTGCGCCAGCAGATTGTAGTAGACCACGTTTTGAGGAGCGAGCTCCGTTGCCTTCTCAAAAAAATCCGACGCCTTTTGGAATCGAGCCGCCACTTGCGCGTCATCAGGCGGGGTGAACTGCGCCCAGGTGAGGTAGTAGCGCCCTATGTTACCCGTGTTGTCAGGATTGTAGGGGTTAATCACCCGCGCCTGACTGGCGATCTTCTCCCCATCTGCCCAGGCTTTTGCCCGTTCTTCGGCCGGGACGTGCCCGTCTTGCCCCTTTAGCTGGTGGTCCAGGGCCAGCATCAGATAGTAGAAGTCCTCGTCGGGGTCGAATCCTATTGACCGCTGGTGGAGGGCGATCGCGTTATCGTATTGCCGTTGCCCCCGATATTGCTCACCCTGTTTCAGGTACATATCGGCGCGCACGACGTCGACGTTCTTGAACAGAATGCCGGCGCTCACCGCCAGGATCAAGATTGGGTATAACCACCAGTTTGCCGCGCGCCAGGTAGGCTGGCGGCGGAAGAAGGGCATAGCCAGCATCAATGCGATGAGCAACAGGAGCAATCCCACAAACACATAAAACAGGAGGAACGCGCCTGTATAGACGTTGGCCCCTTTAATGACTGCCTGAATAGGATCCACGGCTCTGATATTGCGCGCTCTCGAAAGTGTCCAGCGATGGACCATCAAATAAAAGAACGTGTATCCCAGCGAGGTGATCACGTAGAGCAGTAGAGCTCGCCCCCAGGAAATTGGCTTTTGCCAGGAACCCTCACGGATGGCGACCTGGCCCAGTCCAATCATCAGCCCTAGCCCCCAGGTGATTGCGAACATCCAGAGCATACTGAAGCTACCACGTGCGATGTTGAATTGAAGGCTGACGAAGTCAAAAATCAAGGCTATCAAAGCGATGGTCACCACCAGCCCCCAAACACCCAACCACGTTTCCCAATCCTCACGCCCTGCGGGCTTGGTGACTGTCCTCTCCGCCGCTTCGCTCCTCATCCCGGAGGCCGGCTTGCGCCGACGGCGACGGCGCTTGCGTGTCGAATGTGAAACAGACGACGCGTCAGGTGATTTCGCAGCCTCTTCGGGGACGGTAACCGCCCCCCCCGCCTCGGAAGTCCACGGAGCCCATCGCGTTTGGGCAGCTACCACCCCTGCGTAAGCCCAGAAATACACGTAGGTGGCGGCAATGGAGAACACAAAGTGAACCTCGATGAAGTGCGCCACCAGCGCCGCAAAGATGCCTAACAGCAGAAGTTCGCAGCCACCTGCCAATTGATCGCTTTCAATTTCTGCCTTTGGTTCACCTGCCGCTGTCAACGCCTGCCAGATGAGATACACAGACATCATAAACAACATGCCGGCCGGCAGTCCCAGGCCCGAAAACACAAAATCGCCCGTTATCAGACGCGGGACAATAATACCTGCCACACCCCCGATGCCCCACAGCACAAATAACCGATGTCGCGCCCGGTTGTTAGGAATCCAGCCCATCGCTTTCAATAAGTAATAAAAGACGCTGAACATCAGGAAATAGTACGCGATGAATCCGAGGAACCCCGTCATCGCCAGCGCGTCAAAGGACTCGTTGTGGGATCGGTCGGCAGAGCTACCTCTCTTTTCGATGTGCGCCAGCTCCGGAGGATAGACCCTGGCAAAGGAGTTGAACATCGACTCGGGACCATAGCCGATTAACGGACGCACGATGTTCAAAGAGTCGGAGAACTCGTTTTGGATGCCCAGAGGCTCGTGGGGGGCTATGAGTTCCAGCACGCCATTCCAGATAAGCACCCGTACCCGACCACTGCCTGCTCCAGGCTGGAAGAGCTGAGTCAAGCGGCCCACCCTGGGCAAGGAACGCAGCGAAAGGAAAGGTGATTCTGGTAAATTCAGGAAGACAAGAAAAGCTGCCACAACGACGGCCAACAGCGCCCAATTGAGCCAGAGCCGTGACCAGCCACGGCGGAGAGCTGCCCGCACCGCAATAACCAGGAAGTTGACAGCCACTCCCAACAGAATCCCGGCAGCTACGAGAGCCCATAGATCCAACCTGGCCTGCCCCACCGAGATTGGTCCGGCCAGCCTGTACCAGATAGCGCCCAGTACCCCGCCCAGGCCCAGTAGCGCCAGGGTCTCCAGCAAGCTGCGTAGACCGTCGGCGACGGTGATCGGTTCTTTCGTGCCACGCCGGCGGTATAAGGCCAACAGGCCCAAAAAGACGAAGAAGAATAGCCCGGCCAGCAGTCCCAATAACGGGCCCCGGCTTTGGCTGAAAATGACGGTGATGACATCCACTGCCAAGATGAAGATATAAACGGCGGCCAGCACCGTGTGTCCCCAGGAGGCCTCCTCCTCATTCAAGATGGCCGCCATCGAGTCGAGCAAGCGGGCCAATATCAGGGGAATGACCATGATCAGATATGAGGCGACGAAGATGGAATTGCCCATGTTTGAGGCCACGCGCCGCGTCACATCGCCAGCCCAGGGCAAAGGGTCTAGCCCGTAGTGTTGGACGATGCCGTACAGACCCACGGGCAGGCTGGTGAGGATGATGGTGGTCACCAGGCGGTCGACCTGGACTCGGGTACGTAGATGCGTCGCCATCAGCGCAAAGATCACGATGTATGACAGAGCGGTGTACGTCCCTTGCAGGCGCTGATACGATCCCCAGAATGCCACGCTGGGGCTGATTGAGAAGATGGTGCTGATAATGTAAACAAGCACCAGAAGTGCAGTCGGCAAGAAAAGGGGGATGTTCAGAATCTTGCGTATACCCTGCCGGGCTCCAGAGGCAGATGCTTCACCCGCCATCCCAGAGTCGCTGTCCGACAAAGCAGTTCCAATCCCGGTCTCGGCCAGCTTGATCAGCCACGCCAGGGCCATCACCAGCGCAATCGAGCGCATCAGCGTCAGCTTGTCCGGTTCGAAGCTTCGCGCCGAGTAGATGTTGAAGAAAACTGGCACCAAAATGAGCGTTGCCAGCCAACCCGCTTCGATCAGTTTCTCACAGAATATACTCAGTTTGGTCTGCATCAAGTGTCCTTCAAGAGGTGCAATGCACGTCGCGACGTGCGTTGCACCTCAAGCGTTATTCACCAACTCTCTGCTTTCGGAACCAATCTATGGTACGTTGCAAGCCATCTTCCAGGGGCACGTTGGCCTCAAAGCCGAGCAAATCGCGCGCCCGCCGGGTGTCGGGGACCCGCCGGCGCGTCTCCTCGAATCGAGGCCCATAGGCCTGGGCGTAGGGAACGTGTCTTATTTCAAGCTCCGTATCTACCATATCACGCACCATGTGGGCCAGCTCCAAAATCGAAGTTTCGCGGTCGTTGCCGATATTGAACGTTTTGCCTTCCGCCTCCGCTAGCGTGCCGACCAGCAGGGTGCCGTTCACTGTGTCGTCGATGTAGGTGAAACAACGCGTCTGTCGGCCATCGTCGTAGACGGTGATGGGTTGCCCATCGAGCGCCTGATTGATGAAACGGGCCACCACACTGCCATAACCGCGCGGGTCCAGCCGTGGGCCATATGAGTTAAAATAGCGGACCACGCTCGCCGGAAGCCCTTGACGATGGTAGGCAAAGGCCAGGTGCTCATCCACGGCCTTACTTAAGGCGTATGACCAACGGCCCACGGCGGTGGGCCCCAGCACACTGTCGTCGTCTTCGCTCAGAGGAGCCTTCTCAGATTTGCCGTAGACTTCGGAACTGGAGGCGACGACCACCCGCCGCCAGTAGCGATAGGCGGATTCAAGCACAACCTCCGTGCCGCGCACATTGGCCACGATACACTTCAATGGGTCCTCTACAACGTGCTTCACACCCACTGTGGCCGCCAAATGGTAGACTACATCAGCCTCAGCTACTAGCTGGTCCACCAGCCGCGCGTTGAGGATGGAGTCACAGATGAGGCGAAAGCGCGTGTGGCCAAGCAGGTGCGAAATGTTGGTGAGTCGCCCAGTGCTCAGATTGTCCAGAACCGTGACCTGGTGGCCGGCATCGATGAGCGCATCGGAAAGATGGGAGCCGATGTAGCCAGCGCCGCCCGTGATTAGGATTCTCAAAATGCCACCTCAGGCCTTTCTACTTACCATATTACCGCAATCTAGTGAAAAATCAAATGGGATAAAGGGGTGAGCCGCTACAATGCACTAATATTCTGAGAGTAAGACTACCAAAGAGAATAATTGGAAAGAAGTTAGATCGCGGCGTACCATTTGACGGTTTTAGCCAATCCGGTCCGAAAGTCTACGTGGGCCCGATAGCCACATTCCTTGATCAGACTGATGTCCGCCTGTGAGTGTTTAACATCACCGGGCCGGACCGGGCTAAAGATAGGTTGGATCTGTGTGCCGAGAATCTCGTTCAAGGTGTCCACCAACTCCAACAGCGTGTAACGGGCGCCCAGGGCGGCATTGAACACACGCCCGGCCATACTAGGCGCAGTAGTCGCCAGCAAATTGGCCGCCACCACGTTACTCACGTAAGTGAAATCGCGCGATTGTGTGCCATCGCCATATATGGTGGGAGCCTCGCCACGCAGCATGGTGGTGGTGAACTTGGGTATGACCGCAGCGTACTCGGAGGTCGGGTCCTGGCGCGGGCCAAAGACGTTAAAATAGCGCAAGCCCACCGTCTCCAGGTGATGGAGCTCTGTGAAGACGCGACAATAGCCCTCCGTTGCCATCTTGCTGACGGCGTAGGGTGATTTGGGGCGTGGGGGCATGGTTTCGACTTTGGGCAGGGTCGGGGAGTCGCCGTAGACAGAAGACGATGAGGCGTAAACCACCCGGCGCACGCCGGCATCGCGAGCCGCCAGCAGCAGGTTAAGCGTGCCGACCACGTTGGCGGTTTCGGTGGGGATGGGGTCCTGCACCGAGCGATTTACTGACGGGATCGCCCCCTGGTGCAATACGTAATCTATGCCCTCCACGGCGCGGCGGACCGTATCCTCATCGCGTAGATCGCCTTCGATGAACTCAACCTGGTCGAGAAAAGGCGCGATGTTCTCCTTTCGGCCGGTGGACAGGTTATCCAGCACGCGGGCTCGTTTCCCGTCTTCGAGAAGTGTTTCGACAATGTGAGAGCCAATAAAGCCTGCTCCACCAGTTACCAGAAAGTGAGTCATTCTACGAAAGTTCCTCCGTCAAAGCTCTACGTCTTTTTCCTGTAGCAAGGCTAGATATAGAGATTCCATGTCGTCGACCAATCGCGCCAGGTCAAAGCGATCCAACACGTCCCCTTGCCCCGCACGAGCCAATGCCTCTGCACGTTCTGGAGCACGCAGAAGCTCGACAATAGCCTGCGCCAACCCTTCAGTGTCGCCTTGTGGCACCAACACCCCGGTCTCTTGGTCCTTCAGCACGTCGGGCACGCCACCTACCGCAGTAGCCACAACCGGAATACCGGTGGCCAACGCTTCGATGACGGTGACCGGCGTTCCCTCGTTAAGCGACGTGAGGACCAACAAGTCCAAATCGGCATAAACAGCCGGCATGTCAGCGTGCCAGCCGGCGAAGATGACGTGTTGCGCCAGACCCAGGGCGTCTATTTGTTCTTCCAAGGCGGGACGCAGTTCTCCATCGCCGACAAAAACAAAGCGTGTCTGGGGAAACTGTTGGACCACGAGCCCCGCGGCCTCGACGAACAACGACGGGTTCTTGACAGCGGTGAGCCGCCCGACAAATCCGACCAGCAGGGCCTCAGTAGGGACCCCCAGGCTGGCGCGAAATCGGCCGTGACAGGTTTGCTTCGCCCTCCAGAATGGCTCCAGGTCCAGCCCCAGCGGAACCGTGAGCACCCGTTCGGGTGGGGCGATGCGATAGACATCGACGATATCCCGGCGCTGAGCAGGGCTAACGGTGATGATTCGATCCGTGATACGAGCCAGGGCCCGCTCAACGTTGACGAACATCTCCGACTGCAACGGTCCAAAGTAGCTATGGAAGACGTGGCCGTGGAAGACGTGAATGATGAGGGGCACGCTGGCCAAGCGAGCGGCCAAACGACCCACCGCGCCGGCCTTGGCGGTGTGGGTTTCGACGATGTGGGGCTGATCGCGACGCAAAATGCGGACCAGCTCGAGGGTCGTCCGTAGATCCCCGAGTGGCGAAAGCTCACGCCCCAGTTC